>CATZIG010000163.1 GCA_958419975.1 uncultured Collinsella sp. | reverse complement strand
GCGTCGTAGCCCTCGTCGGCGACCTTGTCGGCGAGCGCGGTCATCTTCTTGCCGGTCTCGTAGAGCGCCTTACCGTCCTCGAGATAGCCCTCCTGGTCGAAATGCATGATCTCGATCTTCTCGGTTTCCTTCATTTGTCTCTCCTTTCTGGGGTTGTTTCCACATCCCCCATGCCAACGGGCATCAAAACCCGCTTACATTCCGTAACACTCAGCCGCTTTGGCCTTAAGCGCATTGACTGACTCTTCGTAGCCCTCTGCCTTGACCTCCATTTGCTTGGAGACGGCATCGAGATACGGGTGCACGTCCCATGACTTCAGACGCTCGGCGATCATTGCCGCAATCGTCTGGAAGAACACAAGATTGGGAATCGCGCTGAGCAGCGGAGCCACCTGAGGCACCGCAACCTCGTGAGCCCTACCCCTGGGATGGGCCGTGAGCAGCACCGTTTTTGTCGTAACGTTCGATAGCGCATCGGCGATATTCGCAAGACGCTCCGACCCCTGCGGATCGTCGACGATAAACACCAGATAGCCCGGAACGATCTGCATCTCGGGGCCGTGAACGAACTCCTCGCCCTCGTGGTGCATGGCAGGAATCTTGATGGTCTCGCTCAGCTTGAGCGCTGCCTCCTCGGCAACACCGTAGTTGGGGCCGTTACCGACGACCATGGCGGGCATGTGCCCAGAAAGCTCGAGCATGTGGTCATGGACATATGCCTCGGCGGTCTTGCACATCACGGCATTGGCCTGGATAGCCTCGCGCAGGTCGTCAAGACGCTGGGCAACGCCTTTGGCGTCAATCGTTCCGCGCGCCTGACCGCCGTAAATTCCAAAGAGCACCAGGTACTCAACGAGAACCTCGACGCCCAGAGTCACAAAGTCCACCGACTCGACGCCCACACCGTAGTCAAGAACGATGTCAGCGTGCTCCTTGATGGGTGCCTCGACGTTTGCCGTGAGCGCAACTGCAGCCATATCGTGTGCGCGCATGTAATCGAGCGCCGCAATCGTATTGGTCGAATAGCCACTCTGCGAGACGGCGATGTTGAGCGCATGCTGCGGATAGGTGTGTTCAAAATCGACGAAGGCCTCGGGCGTCACAACGGACACCTGCATCTGCAGGGCATCTTGCAGGTAATCGCGGGCGCAATCGGCGGCATGGCGCGACGAACCCGAAGCAACGATGCGCAGCGCGTCAAAAGAACCGGACTGGAAAATATCAACGAGCTGCGCTACCAGCTCAGACGAACGCTCGAGGTTCTCTCCCATACGCACATGGGCGAGTTGAACGTAATCGAGCATCTTCATCGTCTCACCTCGCAACAAATCATTAGTATTTGATACCAATCACGATTACAGGTTACGGCTTTTTTGATACCTCTTTGTCGATTAATTTATTCCCTTCGGCGAACGGTCGATTTTGAGCCCTGTAAGGTTGTATATACAGCTGGCTCAACGGTCAGGATCGGTTAGTTTTCCCAGCCGTTATACAAAAACACCAGCTAGTACGTATAGGTGTATCCACCCGCATCGCCGCGGTTAAATGACTTGACGTACTCAATCGCCTGGCCGCTCGCATCGTAACTCACGCACTCCAGCAGCAGGGCAAGGTCGCCTTGCTCCAACCCAAGCAGACCGGCGTCTCGTGCGCCCAGCGCTTCGATATCGAGTTTTTCCTGTGCCATGACCGGCTTTCGGCCCAGCATCTCATAGGTCTCGTACAGACTGAACACCGACACGTCGATCTCTTCGATGGTTGGGAACAGCAGACAGGGAATCATCGCCATCTCAATCGATACGGGATCGCCGTTTACGCAGTTCAGACGTCGAATGGAATAGAGCAGGTCGTCTTCGGCAATGCCAAATAGGTCAGCGTAGTATGGCCCCGCATAACGCTTGGAGCGCGCCAGAATGCGGACGGACGGTTCGCCGCCCGAGGCGCGAACCGATTCACGGAAGCCGCCTGTACGCTCAAACGTAACGGGCACCTTCTGTGCCACGAAGGCACCCTTTCCGCGGACACGGCGAATCTGGCCGCGACGAACCAGCTCGTCCACGGCACTCCGGATAGTCAGGCGTGTCGTGCCAAACTCCTCGGCAAGCTCATTTTCGGACGGAATCATCGAACCCGTAGTGTATATTCCGCGCTCGATACGCTCCTCAATGCGACGTCGAATGCGTATATAAACCGGGGTGGCATCTACTGTTTCAGCCATTGTTCACCTGCCACGCTCCTCATGCCGTTCTTTTCGCCGTTGTCGGCAAAGCGGAACTTTGTGGGCAAAATCACCGATTTACAATGCTCCACAAAACGCATGTCCTTATCAAATTCGATCGTACTCTCATAGAACACCGGCGTTCCCTCTTCTTGCTGGAGCAGCTCGGCCTCTTCGACGTTCAAGCGCGAGATGGAGATATGCTCACGTCCATGCTCAACACGCACGCCACCTTCTTTGAGCAAGACATCGTAAAGGCTCTCGCACTCAAAATCGTGCTCGGGAAGCGATGGGCACAGGGACAGGTTAACGTGAGCCGTCTCGATTGACGCCGGCTCGCCCTCAATAAGTCGAACGCGCTGCATGCGAAGCAAAGGAGCGCCTACGGCAACCCCAAGCTTATCGGCAAGTGTCTCATCCGCCTCGAGAGTCTCGGTGGAAACCAAGCGAGAAGAGGGGCGCAAGCCTGCAGTCCGCACGGCATCGGAGAAGTTATACGTCTCCTGGAAGATATTGAGCGGTTTGGGAGGACACACATACGTACCCGATCCGCGGCGGCTTTCGAGCGTTCCGCACGAAATGAGCCGCATGATACCGGCGCGCAACGCCGTACGCGAAACGCCAATCTCTTCACACAGCACGCGCTCGGCCGGCAGACGATCACCGCCGGTAAGCCGATGGCGCTGGATATACCAAAGAACCCCCTCAACAGCACGATCTTTGGGGGGAATTGCATAAGATTCGCCTGCCATTGCACAGACTCCTCATTCAGAAACGTATGCCGCCAAAATTAGGCCAGCCCTCCCATGGCATCAAATTCGGCCTTGATCTTCTCGGCGACATTCCGATACGACTTATATAGACTTGAATCGCGTTTGACTTCGTCGGTCATAACGGGAATCTCTAGTTTGGAAACCTCGTCTTTTCCCGTCTGAACCGCCACAACAACGCCCATACCAAGACACATATTACGCTTGGCGGCGTTCATTTTTGCCGCCTTAGCGGGGTTTGCCAGAATACGCTGGGCAAAGTCCTGTTTTGAGACCACTTCCTCGGCCTCCGGATCGCCCGCCTCGGCCACTTCGCACTGAAGCACGTCCGCATAGTCAAAAATCTTCGGATCGCCACCGCGTTGATGCACAGCCCACTTGCGGCGCATGGCATCCTGGTAGATAGCCGGCAAAAATGTAAACCGCGGCGGGTCCAAAATCGTATCCGTGATGGTAAACACATCGGGATCAAAGGCATCCTGCGGGTTTTTCTTCTTGAACAGCCCCATATCAGCCTCCTGTACTAGCATTAAACAACTCAAGCTGAATATAGCACCAATTTCAAGCCGCCGCCTTACCCTATCGGTACGCGGCGTCTATGGCTCGCCCAGCGGGAAAGTTCACGGACGAGGGCCGAGGTGCTTGCTTTGTTTTGAGAAGTGGGCTTTGCGAACTTCTCAAAACAAAGCAGGCACCCCGGCCCCGGCAATGTAATCTTGGCTGACCAAAGATAGACCTGCAGCCTCCAAGGCCACAACAGCAAAGTCCCCATTACATTAAAAAAGATCAGCCCCCGCATATCGAAACGGTCGAGAAGGCCTGCTCCGGGCGGGCGGCCTTGCTCCGGGAAGTTCGCGAAGCCCACTTCCCGGAGCAAGGCAACCCGCCCGGAGCAGGCCCCAGCGCGAAACCGTCCAGCGCAAGCGCTCCCCGAGCAACCGCTCGCCGCTGGTTGCACAAAAGTCAGCGAGCGGGTTCCAGGTGCCCCAGGTCGCCGTGAAAGAGGAGCGACGCGTACTTTATGTACGCGAGCGACGGTTTGAACGGCGAGATGGGGTGCCTGGGACCCGCGCAGCGTCGAGCCATTACGCGGTTTGGTAAAACCGCGTAACTAAGTTATTCGTTGTCGCCCGCGGTCATCTGCGTTGCGGAAAGCGCGCCGTCGGCCGCGGTTGCGGCTGCGGCTGCGGCGTCGGGCCAAACCCAGTCGGTAAAGGCCGGGTGATCGAAGCCCTCGTCGCACGCGAACTCAAAGGCCTCGGTGCGGAAAGCCTCCCACTTATCAATCTGCTCGGCAAAATTATCAGCGTCGACCATGCGCAGCACGTCGGCGGCCAGGGCCCAGCGGTCCATGTTATTCAGGCGCAGCATGTCGAACGGCGTGGTCGTGGAGCCCTTCTCCTCGTAGCCGTGGACGCGGAAGGCGTCGTGGCCGGGGCGGTTCCAAATCAGGCGGCGAATCGTGCCGGCATAGGCATGGAAGGCGAAGAGAACGGGCTTCTCACCGCAGCCAAACAGCTCGGCCCAGCGCTCATCGCTGATGGCCTGGTCGTTCTCGCAGACGTTCTGGATCTTGAGCAGATCGACCACGTTGACGAACCACACCTTAATGCCCAGCTCGCGCAGCATATCGGTTGCGGCCAGAGCCTCGAGCGTCGGCACGTCACCGCAGGTCGCAACCACGACATCGGCCCCGGCG
>CATZIG010000162.1 GCA_958419975.1 uncultured Collinsella sp. | reverse complement strand
CATGGGGCACCATCGAACGTAAGACCGTCCGAACCTCGCATGGTCCGGGCGGTTTTTCTTATACCGACGCGACGTGATGGGACGTGGTATGGCAGCAACGGATATCGAGCGCGGACTCTCGACCGCCGAGGTCGAGGAGCGCATCGCCGCCGGTAAGATCAACCGCAACATGGAGCTCAAGACCAAGTCGGTCAAAGAGCTCATCATCGAGAACCTCTGCACGCTGTTCAATTTGATCAACGTGATCTTGGCGTTCCTGGTCATTTTGACCGGTTCGTTTAAGAATCTGACGTTCCTGTTCGTGGTGTTCCTCAATACCGCTATTGGCGTCATCCAGTCCATGCGTTCCAAGAAGATGGTCGATAAGCTCACGCTGCTGACCTCCAAGAAGGCCATCGCGGTGCGCGACGGCGCCGAGGTGGAGCTCGACCTGGACCAGATCGTGCTCGACGACATCATTCGCCTGGGGCGCGGCGACCAGATTCCCGCTGACGCCGTGGTGGTTTCGGGCGAGGCGCTCGTGAACGAGAGCTTGCTGACGGGCGAGAGCGACCTTATTAAGAAGCAGCCTGGTTCCGAGCTCATGAGCGGCAGCTTTATCGACTCGGGCCTGCTGCGCGCCCGCGTGATTCATGTCGGCGCCGACAACTACGTGGCCAAAATTAATAACGAGGCCAAGTACGTCAAAAAGGTCAATTCCGAGATCATGAACGCGCTTAACGCCATCGTGCGCTTTGCGAGCATCATCATGATCCCGCTCGGTTTGGCGTTGTTTGCCTCGAGTGTGAGCGAGCTGTGGGATGCCGCGGGTACCCCGGGCGATAGCGCGCTTTCGTGGTGCTTCTCCGAGCTGTTAGCTGGTCATGTGCCTTCGTCGGCGCTGCTGTCCACGGTGGGCGCCCTGCTGGGCATGATCCCGCAAGGCCTGGTACTGCTGACCTCGTCGGTGCTCGCCATCGCCACGGTGCGCCTGGCCCGCCGCAAGGTGCTCGCGCAGCAGCTTTACTGCATCGAGACGCTCGCTCGCGTCGACGTGCTGTGCCTGGACAAGACGGGCACCATCACGTCGGGCCGCATGGAGGTCGAGGGCACGTATCCGCTGCCGGTTGAGGGCGTGAGCCTGGGCGCCGGCTCGGATGAGGCAGCTGTTCCCGTCGATACCACGGTGCTCGATTTTGCGCTGGCTAACGTGGCGCGTGCGACTTCGGCCGATGCCAACGAGACCTGCCAGGCGCTGCTCAACTATTACGCCGATCGTCCGGTCGAGGTGTCTGAGCCGCTGTCGGTCATTCCGTTCTCGTCCTCCAAAAAGTGGAGCGGCGCGTCGTTTGCGCAGGGCTCCTATGTGATGGGTGCGGCGCAGTTTGTTCTCTCTGATCGTGTGTTTTCGCAGGTTGAGAACCGTGTCGCCGAGCTTGCCGATACCTGCCGCGTGCTCGTGGTGGCGCGCGTGGACGGCTTTACGCCCGATGGCGATATGGTGGGCGAGGCCGAACCCGTGGGCTTTGTGACCATCCGCGACGAGATTCGTACCTCGGCGGCCGAGACCATTGGCTACTTTAACGAGCAGGGCGTGACCCTCAACGTGATTAGTGGCGACGACCCGCGTACGGTGTCGTCGATCGCGCGCGTGGTGGGCGTGCCAGGGGCGGACGCTTATGTGGACGCCACGACGCTCGATACGCCGGCCAAGCTCGATGCCGCAGTGGACCGCTACCATGTCTTTGGTCGTGTGACCCCGCAGCAGAAGCGCGAGCTCGTGCAGGCGCTCAAGCGCCGCGAGCACACCGTGGCCATGACGGGCGACGGTGTCAACGACGTGCTGGCGCTCAAGGAGGCCGACTGCTCCGTGGCCATGGCGGCCGGCTCCGATGCCGCGCGTAATGTGGCCGAGATCGTACTCGTCGACAACGACTTTGCCTCGATGCCCGCCGTGGTGGCCGAGGGCCGTCGCTCCATCAACAACCTGCAGCGTTCGGCCTCGCTGTTCCTGACCAAGACGCTGTTCTCGATGGGCCTGGCGGCGTTGTGCATCGCGCTGCCGCCGTACCCCTTCGAGCCCATCCAGATGACGCTCATTAACTTCTTCTGCATCGGCGCGCCGGGCTTTGTGTTGGGCCTGGAGCCCAACAATGCTCGCGTGAAGGGCGCGTTTTTGACCAACGTACTCAAGCGTGCACTGCCGGCGTCGATTGCGGTCATTTTGGCTGCGGCGCTCGATATCTTTGTGGCGCGCGTGTTTGGCTTTAGCCAGCTCACGCTGTCTACGATGTGCTTGCTTACGTCGTGCGCGGCGAGCGTCAGCCTGATCTGGCGCATCTCGCAGCCTCTCACGCCCTTACGTGTGGTGCTCTTTGTGTTTGTAGTCGCCGGCATCTTGGTGGGCGTTATCGGATTCCCGGAGCTGCTGTCTATTGCCAACCTGTCGATGGGTCAGATGGTTATCTTGGCTGTCATCGTGGTCTTTACCTGCTCGGTGTTCTTTAAGCTCGCCACGATGATGGATTCGCTCAAGCCGCGTCGTCGTCATGCTGCAACTGGTTTTGGCCGCGGTGTGCGCGTCCACCTGGGTCGCGGTGGCGGCAAGGTGAGCTCGACGGGTTCGACGGCCGAGCGTTTTGCCAAGCGCTTCGCCGCCGACATGGCGCAGCGCCGTGAAGATCGCACCGCTCGCGAGGCCGAGGCCCGCGCACTCGAGGGCGTGGCCCAGGCCCAGCCCAAGAAAAAGAAGTCCACGGGCGTCAAGCGCTCCCGCGTAACCAAGTCCGCCCAAGGCATCAAAGTCTCGATGCCAAGCAAGAAGAAGTAACTACGCGCCCTGGCGATGTTGAATTGGTGCCTTGCTCCTGTGGGGCCGTGGCGATGTTATGCTCTAACCTCGATTGTTTGAATTGCTTCGAAAAGAGGATGCCGTGATCTGCCCGCATTGCCTTAAGACTATCGAGGACGGCGCCTCGTTCTGCCCCTACTGCAACGCCTATGTGGGTCCGGGCGATGGTCCCGAGCACACCGAGTTCGTGTTCTGCGAGGGCTGCGGTGCCCGTCTTTCTCCGCATGATCGTACGTGCCCCAAATGCGGACGCCCCGCTCCGGGCATCCTCTCCGAGGACGCGGCCGCATCCGACCTGGCAGCGGGCCGCACGGCGGGCTTTCCGCGCCTAACGCAAGAGCAGATCGATACCGAGGTGCCTCATGCGCCCGCCTCGGCTGCCGCGGTTCTTTCGGACGCCGCCGATCCTAACGAGACCTGCGTGCTGCCGGCTTTCGATAAGGATTTCGGTATCCCCAAGGTCGATATTCCCACGCCCGTTTCCCTGCACGACGATGCTCAAAAACCCAAGCGCAAGGTGCATCCCGACGAGGACGCCTATCACAAGCACAAGCGTCATATCCCCAAGCCGCTCATCGTCATCGTGGTCCTTGCAGTCGTTTGCGGTGGTGCCTATTGGTTCGTGACGGCCGATCCCATGGGTGTCATGCCTGGCTTCTATGACCAGTTTGGCCAGGCCGCGCAGACGACCTTCCCCACGCGCCAAAAGGGCGAGGCGAATGATGACGATACCAAGCAGGACGATTCTGCCGAGGTGGTCCAGGAAGAAACCGTGCTCACCGATGATCAGCTCTATACCAGGCTCGACGGTCTGTATCAGACCATCGTGTCCTACGGTGACGAGGACCAGATCGGCGAGGTCATCGATTCCTTTAACAACGGCTATCTCCGAACGCCGCTGTCCACCCGTCAGGAGCTGTCACAGAGTGCTTACGCCCTGCGCGACCAGATCAAAAAGACGCAAGATGAGCTCAACAACCTTAAGTACCAAGACGATACGGTCTATGCGGACGACATCGCCCACTTAAAGCAGCTTGCCGAGTGGATGTATGAGCGCGTCGACGTGATCTGCCAGAGTTGGGACATCTCGCTGGCCATTCCCGATGGCGAGTCGATGAGTTCCCACCAAAGCGAGATCCTGGCGCCCATCGCGCAGAGTGGCAACAGCGCGCTTAATCAGTACGACGCCAACGTGGGCTCCTGGAAGCCGCAGCAGCGTTCCTAAAATTAGTTCGCCATAGTCGGCATAACCTACGTGCGCAATTGATGTAAGCGCATGCTTATTGCTACAATTCGTACAAATATGCTTTAAACGCACGAGGAAGGAACCACATGTTTGGTTTTAAGAAAGAGCTCTACACGCCCGAGTATCAGCTTGCCGGCGACGAGTGCGCCGTTATCGAGACGTCGAAGGGTACCATCAAGGTCAAGTTTGACGGCGAGGGCGCTCCCATTCATGTCGCGAACTTCTGCGAGCTTTCCACGATGGGCTTCTATGATGGCCTTAAGTTCCATCGCTATGTGCCCGGCTTTGTCATTCAGGGCGGCGACCCCAATACCCGCGATATGTCCGGCACCGACGTCGCTGCCGGTCTTGAGGGCCCCGACGGCATGCCCGGTACCGGTGGTCCCGGCTTCTGCATCAAGGGCGAGTTTGCCACCAATCCGCGCAACAGCCATGTTGATGGTGCCCTTGCCATGGCACGCTCCATGGACCCCGATTCCGCGGGTTCGCAGTTCTACTTCTGCCTGGGTGCCCAGCATAACCTCGATTCCGGTTACACCGTCTTTGGTACCACGGTCGAGGGTCTCGATGTGATTTCGCAGCTGCGTGCCGGCGACGAGATCGTCCATGTCGAGATCGTTCACGAGTAAAGGGG
>CATZIG010000161.1 GCA_958419975.1 uncultured Collinsella sp. | reverse complement strand
GCTCGCGTGGTCGAGCGCAAGAAGTACGGCCTCAAGAAGGCCCGCCGCGCTCCCCAGTTCTCCAAGCGCTAAGGTTTTATCTCCTTTCGAGATACAATGTACAAGCGGGGCCTGCCGATTCCTCGGCGGGTCCCGCTTTTCTTTTTCGACTAGGGTGGGCGGTTGCATATCGCCTGCTAGGGAAGGAGCGATCCTATGCCCCAGAACATCTTCGGTACCGATGGCGTCCGTGGCGTCGCCAATGCCGACCTCTCGTGCGATCTCGCGTTTCGCCTGGGCCGCGCGGCGACCAAGTTCCTTGGTCCGGATATCTGCATCGGCCGTGACACGCGCCTTTCGGGCACCATGCTCGAGAGCGCTCTGACCGCCGGCATTATGGCCGAGGGCGGCCGTCCGCACTGCTGCGGCGTTATCCCCACGCCCGCCGTGGCGCTGCTCACCGTTCAGAACGAGCTCGACGGCGGCATCGTCATCTCTGCTTCGCATAATCCGCCGGAGTTCAACGGCATCAAGTTCTTTAGCCGCAAGGGTATGAAACTTCCCGATGCTGTCGAGGAAGAGATCAGCGCCTGGGTCATGTCCGAGGAAGCCATGGCTGCCGACACGCTGCCGACCGGTGCCGGCGTGGGCCACATTATCAAGATGAAGGACGCCCGCAAGGCATATGTCGACCACGCCATCGATACGCTTGATGGCCTGAGGCTCGACGGCCTAGTCGTTGCTGTCGACTGCGGCCATGGCGCTTCCTGCCAGACCACGCCCGCCGCGCTGCAGCGCCTGGGTGCCACGGTCCATGCCATCAACACCGATTATTGCGGCACGGACATCAATGTCGAGTGCGGCTCTACGCACCTCGAGCCCCTGCGCGAGCTCGTGCTGCGCACCCATGCTGATATCGGTCTGGCCCACGACGGCGACGCCGATCGCGTGCTCTTTGTGGACAGCGAGGGCAATGAGATCGACGGTGACTACATCCTGGCTATCTGCGGTTCTGACCTCGCCGCTCGCGGCAAGCTCGCCAACTCCGAGATCGTCTCGACCGTCATGTGCAACCTGGGCTTCTCCATCGCTATGAAGGAGCAGGGCTTCGAGATGGTCCAGACCGCCGTGGGCGACCGCTACGTTCTGGAGCGCATGCTCGCGGACGGCGCCGTCATCGGCGGCGAACAGTCCGGCCACATCATCTTCCTGGAGCACAATACCACCGGCGACGGCCTGGTGACGGCTCTGCAGCTGCTGGCCGTGCTCAAGCGCACCGGTCGCACCCTCACCGATCTTGCCGGCATCATGAAGAAGTACCCGCAGGTACTCGTCAACGTGCATTCCGACAACAAGGCTGGTCTGGACGATTGCCAGCCCATTTGGGACGCCGTTGCTGCTGCCGAGAAGGAGCTTGACGGCCGCGGCCGCATTCTGGTGCGCCCGAGTGGTACCGAGCCGCTGGTCCGCGTGATGGCCGAGGCCGAGACGCACGAGCTGACTCAGCGCGTTGTCGACGACATCGTCGAGGTTGTCAAGCGCGAACTTCCCTAATGGTCAAAAACGGGTGCCAAGTGGTAAACTGTTAAGGTTATTTTGGTTGATCGGTATGTCCGAGGGGGAGCATGTTCACTAAAGTCCTAAGGTCTTTTGGTATGCGTGGTCGAGTCCTTACGTTGGATGCTCCCATCTCGGGTGACGTCATTCCGCTCTCCGAGGTAAACGATCAGACGTTTGCTACCGGCCTTTTGGGCCAGGGCGTGGCGATTCAGCCCACCGGAACGCGCGTGATCGCGCCGGCTGATGCCAAGGTCGAGGCTATTTTTCCCACGGGACACGCCGTTGCGCTTAACACGGTCGATGGCTTGGATGTGCTCATCCACGTTGGTTTGGACACTGTTCAGCTCGAGGGCAAGCACTTTACCGTACATGCGCAAGTGGGTGACATCGTCCATAAGGGCGATGTACTCATTGAGTTCGATCGCGAGGCAATTGCTGCCGAGGGCTACGATGTGACGGTTCCCATCTTGGTATGCAACTCCGTTGAGTTCTCGAGCATCAAGGGCTCCGTTGGCGTGCATGTCGAAGAGATGGACCAGCTCATCGTTGCTCGCGAGCGTTAGCAAGTGCACGTGGCCATTAGTCTACAATTCAAACACGTTTACGGAGGGCGCCCTTGAAAGAGGACGCCCTCAGTGGCAAGATGGGATTTGTCCGAAGCTAAAAGGCTTTGGGTCACCGTGGACGGGCAGGGGCCTCGACGCGGCTAGACACGAGACACATACATTACGCGACCTCGCCCTGGTGGCCGCACACGTTGGTTGCGGCCGACGCGGGCCGCGGGCAAGTGCTTGTAAGGGAGCCTTGCCTCTCTTGTACGAGAAAGGACGCGTAATGAAGATCATTAAAGCTAAAGACTACGAGGATATGAGCCGCAAGGCCGCTAATATCATCTCGGCCCAGGTTATCCTCAAGCCCGACTGTGTGCTGGGTCTTGCCACCGGCTCCACCCCGATCGGTGCCTACAAGCAGCTCGCTGCTTGGTACAAGAAGGGCGACGTCGACTTTGCCGAGGTCAGCACCTACAACCTGGACGAGTATCGCGGCCTTTCGCACGACGATCCCCAGAGCTATCACTACTTCATGCGTGAGAACTTCTTCGATCACATCAACATCGACCTGAACAACACGCATGTGCCCGACGGTTCCAACCCCGACGCCGCCGCTGCCTGCTCTGAGTACGACAAGATCGTCGCCGAGGCCGGTTACCCGGATCTGCAGCTGCTCGGCATTGGCAACAACGGCCACATTGGCTTCAACGAGCCCGATGACCACTTCTCCAAGGGCACGCACTGCGTCGACCTCACCGAGAGCACCATTCAGGCCAACAGCCGCCTGTTCGACAGCATCGACGATGTTCCCCGTCAGGCCTACACCATGGGTACCCAGACCATCATGTATGCCCGCATGATCCTGGTCGTCGCCAACGGCGAGGCCAAGGCTCAGTCCGTGCATGACATGTGCTATGGTCCGGTTACGCCCGAGTGCCCGGCTTCGATCCTGCAGCTGCACACCAACTGCGTTGTCGTTGCCGACGAGGCCGCCCTTTCGCTCTGCGAGTAGCGCGAATCCTGCAGCTCGACATAGCCTTGCCTAAGGCCTCCGCTTTGCGGGGGCCTTTTTGCTATCCCATTTCGCCCACTTGACCAAAATCTTGCCGCAAGCTTGACGAATGCCGGATGCCCAACAGCTTGATTCATTCTATATCAGATTCTATGCAAAAATGCCACTAGAAGGTCGTAGACGGTAGCGGGTGCTAGGCGAGTTGAATGACATGGCTGAACCTTGTTCATCTGCGTTACACTGCCGCTTAGATGGGACAAGCTGACAAGCTCATTTACCTGCTTAAAGACCGATTAGTCGGGGGATTAATAACAATCGGCCCTTGCTGTACAAAAACTTGCCGCTTGCGTACCAAAAGACAACCTAAAACACAAGGTCGCTCTATTCATAGCGCGGCTTGTATGGTCTTGCGGCTACAGTGTCCATACGGTCGAGTTGAGGAGCGGGCATGGTAAACGATTTGAGCGGTATAGACGACCTCGAGCTGATGCTGCTGGGCGGAGGCTATATGGTGCGACGCGAACGCTTGATGAATGAGCTTATCGCCAAGGGCCGAAAGGCCGGCATCGTGGTTCTTTATGCGCCCGACGGGTTTGGGAAGACCTCGATGTTGCTGCAGTACACCCATGAGGTTAAATGCGACCCGACGCGAGGCCCCGTGCGGATTATCGAGGCCGATCGCGCCATTGGGCGCGAGGTGTTTATGCAGCTCGAGGTGGTTACCGAAGAACTCAAAGACAAACCGCACTCCCTTATCGCGATTGATAATGTGCCAAACCTCGATCAGCACGATACCGAAGACCTCATCGACAGGATTCGCGGCTTGCGCGCTATGGGGATAGGGGTCTTTATCTCCTGCCGTCCTTCAAATCGTCAGCTGATTCATGGGCTGGGCGATTCGGTTAAAATCAATGCGCAGATGCTCAAGGTGCATGCCTATGAGTATTCGGCGTGGGCATCGGCGTTTTCGATCAGCACATCGCTCGACTTTTATCAGCTCACGCAGGGCGTGCCCGAGCTCGTTTCGGCATTGCAGACAGGTCTGTATGGCCAAGGCGACGTGGCCGGCCTGCTCGAAAACGAGATTGTCAACGTATATGGTGCGGCACTTGCCGATCTGGCTTCACTCGACAATAATGCGCTGTTTTGCGTGGCGTGTCTCATGGTTTTGATGGGCGAGGGCAATATAGCAGAACTCGAGGCTTGCGGGGTGAGGCTGTCGATGGTCGACCAGTCCTACTTTGTACGCGACTACCCGATCTTTGGCTTGGACCCCGCCGAGCGGAGTTTTACGTGTCTGGGCACGGAGGATAACGGACGCTTGCGTTTGCGTAAGTTGGTGGCCGAGGTTCGCCCCGAACTTGTTCCGAGGGCGGCCCGGATTTTGCTTAAGGCGGGCCGATGCGATGCGGCGATGGGCCTGGCGGACGCCTTTTTGGACCGTGATGCGGTCCTTGAACTTGCTGGGCAGTATGGGGTCGATCTTGCTCTGACGGGGCACGGGGCCGATATCTGCCGAGCAGCGCTGGGTACGATCGATGCCGACGATCCGGCTCTAGAGCCAACGCCTGCCGAGGCGCTTGGCGTATATCTGGCAGCGGTCAGCGTGTCCAACACAAAGCTCGCCCGCT
>CATZIG010000160.1 GCA_958419975.1 uncultured Collinsella sp. | reverse complement strand
GGGACTTCCTTGAATAGCCAGCTGATCCAACAGGGCCGCGCCGCTTACCGCGCGGGTGATTTTTCCGCTGCAGCCCAGATGCTTGGGGCGGCAAAGACTCCCGATGAGATTATGGGCGAGGCCGATCACCTTCGTGGCAACGCCTTGATGCACCTGGGCATGTATGTCGAGGCCGCCGAGGCCTATGCCGCCGCCCTCAACGACGGCACCTATGGCAAGCGCGGCGCGCTGCTCACCAACCGCGGCAAGGCGCTCGCCGCCGTGGGCGACTACACGACGGCCGCCCAGGCGTTCTCTGCTGCTACGCAGGATGCTTCCTATGCCACGCCGTTCAAGGCCTATCTGGGCCTGGGTAATGCGCTGTTCCAGTCGGGCGACTATGCCAACGCGGGTACTGCCTTCCGTCAGGCTGCCATCGACGGCGCCAATCCGGCTCCTGCCGCCGCGCTCGGCGAGCTTGGTCGTTGCTTCATTAAGCTCGGCCGTCCGGCGGATGCCGTGGAGACCTACCGCACGGCTATCGACTTTGCCGGCCCCCGCGACGACACGCGTGCGCTCAACGCCGGCATGGGTCAGGCACTTTCTGCCGCCGGCCGCCCCTCCGACGCACTCGACGCCTTTAACGCCGCTACTGCCGATGGCATCTACCAGCTCACCTCCGAGCAGGCCGATGAGCTTGCCCGCGTGCACGATTCGCTTGCCGCGCTGTCTGCCCAGACGGCTATGGCCACGGCTCCGGCGCCCGCGATGGACGCTCCTGCCGTCGATCCGCTCGATCCTACGGGCGCGACCGGTCAGTTTATGCCCGATCCCTCGGACACCGGCTTCTTTACGCTGTCCGAGTCCGAGATGGTCCAGCAGGACCGTCAGGATCGTAAGCAGGCCAAGGTTCGTCGCCGCCATCGCCACACGGGTCTCAAAGTCTTTATCGTGCTGCTTCTGCTCATTTTGATCGCCGCGGGCGGTCTGGGCTTTGCCTACACGCGCGGCTTTGGCTTCCCGTCCCAGGAGTCTGTCGTTACCGATCTGTTCCAGGCTGCCGGCGACGGTGACACCGCAAAGGCCGAGTCTTGCCTGGCCTCGAGCCTGTCCGAGGACGCCAAGTCGATGATCATCTCCTCGATTCCGCAGGGTGCCACCGTGTCCGTCGAGGGCATGGATCAGTCCATGACCGAGACGACCGCTAAGGTTAAGGCATCGCTGTCCAAGGGCGGCGAGCAGGAGTACACCGTCAAATTCGTGCGCTCCGATAACCATATCGGCTGGGCCGTTTCCTCGCTCGATATGGATTTCTCGGCTGCTGACAACCAGTAGTGACCTTATGGGATTTAGCTTTGCCCGGCGCTTCACCGCAAGTGAGGTGCCGGGCTTGCGCTAGTATGATGAGCTAGTAGTTTTCCAGCAATCATCCAACACATCAGGAGTTGCGTTGTTTTCTTTGATGGATATGTTCTTCGGTAGCTATGCGGGCGATCTTGCCATCGACCTCGGCACCGCAAATACGCTTGTCTCCGTGCGCGGCAAGGGCATCGTCATTCGCGAGCCCTCTGTTGTCGCCATCGACAAGAACGACGAGCGCATCCTGGCGGTCGGTATCGAGGCAAAGCGCATGCTCGGCCGTACGCCCGGCAACATCGTGGCCGTTCGTCCCCTGAAGGACGGCGTCATCGCCGACTTCGATGTTACCGAGGCCATGCTTCGCTACTTTATCGACAAGGCGTCCGAGAAGCGCTATCCGTGGACCCCGCGTCCGCGCGTTGTCGTCTGCGTTCCTTCCGGCGTCACGTCGGTCGAGAAGCGAGCTGTCTTTGAGGCCACGATCCAGGCCGGTGCCCGCCAGGCCTATCTGATCGAAGAGCCTATGGCCGCCGCTATCGGCGCCGACCTGCCCGTCGAGGAACCCACCGGCTCCATGGTCATCGACATCGGTGGCGGTACCACCGAGGTCGCTGTTATCGCTATGGGCGGCATCGTCGTCTCGCAGTCCATCCGTATTGCCGGTGACGAGTTCGACCAGGCCATCCTCACGCACGTTCGCGATGCCTACAACCTGGCCATCGGCGAGCGTACGGCAGAGGACATCAAGATCAAGGTCGGTTCCGCCGTGCCGCTCAAGGACGAGCTCGACGTCGAGGTCAACGGCCGCGACGTGATCACCGGTCTGCCCAAGACCGTGCGCATCGAGAGCGAGGAGATTCGTCGCGCACTCAACAAGCCACTCGACGAGATGGCCAAGGCCGTCAAGGACGCACTCGACGCTACGCCTCCCGATCTTGCCTCGGACCTTATGTACTACGGCATTTTGCTGACCGGTGGCGGTGCGCTGCTGCGCGGTCTCGACGTGCGCCTGCGCGATGAGACCGGTGTTTCGGTCAACGTCAGCCCCACGGCGCTCGATAATGTCGTTAACGGCTGCGCCCGCGTGCTCGAGGCCAATGCGTTTGATGGCGGCTTCGTCCAGACCAATGCTTAATTTCCAAAAGGTGGATTCCATTTGGCACGATCTTCGGGTTTCTCCACAAATCTGAATACCAAGCGACAATCAACGGGTATGCGCCCGTTGATTGTTTTCAGCCTGATTTCGGTGTTGCTGCTCACGTTTTACATCCGCGAGGGCGAGGCAGGGCCGATTCATGCCGTGCGTTCGGGCGTAACGACGATTACCTCTCCGGTGCGCTTTGTGGGCTCGGCTGTGGCGGCTCCCTTCAATGCGATTGGCAACGTGTTCTCTAACCTAACGGCGTCGCAGGACACGCTCGACGAGCTCAAGAAGCAAAATGAGGAGCTGACCTCTAAGGTCGCCGAGCTTTCTGAGGCTCAAAAGACCGCTGAGCGTCTGGAGGGGCTGGTCGGCCTGCAGTCGACCTACAACCTCAAATCGACCGCAGCTCGTATCGTTGGTGCCTCGGGCGATGCCTGGACCTCGACCGTCACGATTGATAAGGGTTCTGCCGACGGGCTTACCATCAACATGCCTGTGACGAGTTCGGCCGGTGTTATCGGCCAGATCATCGAAGTCTCGGCCAAAACGTCCACCGTGCGCCTGATTGGCGACGAGAACTCCGGCGTATCCGCCATGGTGCAGGACACGCGCGCCCAGGGCATGCTGCAGGGTCAGGCTGACGGCGCGCTGCGTCTTGAGTACGTGAGCGTCGACTCCGATGTTAAGGTTGGCGACATCATCGTGACCTCGGGCATCGGTGGCGTGTTCCCCAAGGGCCTTCCGCTTGGCACCGTCTCGTCGGTTGAGAAATCGGCAAACGACGTGTACTACACCATTGTGGTGCGCGCTCAGACCACGGCCGAGAACAACGAGGAAGTGCTGGTCATCACCTCGCTGACCGACGAACAGTCGGCCTCGGATGAGGACGTGAGCACGGCCAACAGCACGCCGCAGGGAACGTCGCGCGATGCTGCGACCAAGACGAAGGACGAGAGCTCGGATGACAGTTCCGACACGTCCGAGACGACCGATTCTGGCTCGAGCGAATAGGGGGCATGTCCATGGATCTACACGAGCAGGGGATGAGCTCCCGCACGTTTGTAATCGCCGCCATTGTGTGTGTGCTGCTGCAGGCAGGCCTGGCACCGCAGATCTCCATTGCGGGAGGTCGCGTCAACTTCATGATTATCCTGGTGTGCCTAAGCGTGTTCTCGGGCGACCCGACCCGTGCCGTCGTGTGCGGTTTTTGCAGCGGCTTGTTTTATGACCTGTCCGCTGCCGTGCCGGTGGGCGTTATGTCGCTCCTGCTGACCGTGGGTTCTTTTGCCCTGGTGCACAGCGCCGTCGGTCAGACGGGCGGTACCCCGAGTGCGCGCGGCGTCACCGTGGGCGCCTTCGCGCTCGTCATTAATGTGATCTACAGCATCATCTTGCTGTTTATGGGTTTGGAGACGAGCTTTGTTGTGGCGATCTTCGGCCATGCGCTGCCGTCCTCGATCCTGACGGGTCTGGTTGCCATTCCGTTTTTGATGTCCGGCGTCGTGCCGCAGTCCGGCTATGGATTCTCCGCACGTGGCGGACGCCAGGCGGGTATGCGCTTTAAGCCCAAGACCCGCAAGCTCAAATAGGGGAGGCCCGTAGATGTCTTCCCAGATGACGGTTATTATCGCCGGTATCGTGCTGGTTGTGGCCATCGTGGTCGCGCTGGTCATCATGCGTCGAGGCGATTCCCGTTTTACCTACGATACACAGCATGGAACGGCCCCGCGCGCCACCGAGGGCGAGGGCAATACCGCGGCGACCGCCTTTAAGGGCCGCTTTTCCATCCTCACCACGGGTGTGGGCGCGATGTTTGCGGCACTTGCCGTCAAGCTGTGGGGCATGCAGATGGTCTCGTCGGACTATTACGAGAAGCAGGCCAATAGTAATCAGACTCGCACCGTTACCACACCCGCTGTGCGCGGCCGCATCCTCGACCGCAATGGCGTGGCGCTTGTCCAGAACCGTCCCTCACTTGCTGTCGTGGCCTACCGCGACCTTGCCGAGGATGAGGTTCTGGTTCGCCATCTTGCCAACGTGCTTGGAATGCCTTATGTGGCGGTCCTTCGCAATATTCAGGACAATACAGAGGGCGCTCAGAGCCTGCATGCCATCGCGACGGACGTCCGTCGCTCCACGGTTGCCTATATCAAGGAACACGCCGGCGAGTTCCCGGGCGTCAAGATTGCCGAGCGTACCGAGCGCCAGTATCCATACGGCGAGACGGCATGCCATATCTTGGGCTATACCGGCACCATT
>CATZIG010000159.1 GCA_958419975.1 uncultured Collinsella sp. | reverse complement strand
GGCGACTACTACCTGCAAGGGCTCAACGTGGCCGAGCTCGATGATGACGAGCTCACCGAAGTCCGCGCCCTGAGCATCGGCTTTGTCTTTCAGAGCTTCAACCTGCTGCCGCGCCTGTCGGTTATCGAAAACGTCATGCTGCCGCTGGCCTACACCAATGTGTCCCGAAGCCAGCGCGAAATGCGCGCCGTGCACGCGCTGCAGGCTGTCACGCTGCCCGTCGACCACTGGGACCACCGCATATCCGAGCTCTCGGGCGGCCAGATGCAGCGCGTCGCAATCGCGCGCGCCCTCGTCAATGACCCGCCCATCATTCTGGCCGACGAGCCGACGGGAAACCTGGACTCCGCTACCGGAGCGCTTGTGATGGAGACCTTCCATAAGCTCCAGAAGCGCGGCAAAACCATCGTTCTTATCACACACGACCCCGGCATCGCCGCCGAGGCCGACCGTGCCGTGACCATCCGCGACGGTCGCATTCACGACGGCGCGTATATTCCACATGCACCGCGGACCCTGCGCAGCGCCGTAGATAGCCTGCCCATGATTTCCGCCCCCGCTAACCCGCCGAAAGGAGTGGTGGCATGAGCGCCCGCGATCTCATCCAGGAAGCCCTTCACTCGCTCGAGGCCAACAAGGGGCGCAGCCTGCTCACCATCCTGGGCATTGTCATCGGCATCGCCTCGGTTATCGCCATGACTTCGCTCATCGGCGGCATCCAAAACAGCCTGGTCAATAGTCTAGGCCTCAATGCGGCACGCATGGTGCAAATCTATTCGTCGCAAGAACTCACCGAGTCGGACATCGAGAAGCTTCAAAAACTGGTGCCGCAGATAGAGCAGATCGGCATTGTCGACAGCGCGTATGCCGAGTACAAGTCCGGCGATAAAAGCTATACCGTCATGGCACAGGGTGTCGATAGCGACATGCTCGACGCCGTGGGGGCCAACAAGCTCGTTGCGGGGCGCACCTATTCCCAGGCCGAGTCCCAATCAGGCTCGCGCGTGGCGCTCATCAGCCGCGGCGGCGCCGATCAGCTTTACGACAACGAACAGGATGCGC
The DNA here is from genome assembly GCA_958419975.1 of uncultured Collinsella sp. Lineage (GTDB taxonomy): Bacteria > Actinomycetota > Coriobacteriia > Coriobacteriales > Coriobacteriaceae > Collinsella. Next base: position 3,728 of record CATZIG010000159.1, on the reverse strand, counting down.
TGGGGAAAACCATCAAGGTGTCCAACGGCGAGGTGCAGATTGTAGGCGTGATTGATGGCGGCAGCGACTCCATGGGCTCGCTCACGCTGTATATGCCACGCGAAACCATCGCTGGGCTGTTTGGCGACGAGAATCCTTCATTCCCCAGCGTGACGGCACTTGCCGCCGAGGGCACGGACATGGATGAGCTTTGTAAGACCATCGAGTCCAAGGTGCGCGCGATGAAGGGCATCGAGGAGGAGGATGAGTACGACAGTGTATCGGCGACATCCATGAAAAGCGCCATCGATGCACTCAACTCCTTTATGGGCGCGTTCTCGCTCATCATGGGTGCTGTCGCCAGCATCTCGCTGCTTGTCGGCGGTATCGGCATTATGAATATGATGCTTACCAACGTAACGGAGCGCATTCGCGAGATCGGCATCCGCCGCGCTCTGGGCGCCAGTCGTCGCGATATCACCGCGCAGTTTTTGGCCGAGTCTTCGGCGCTGTGCGTCACCGGTGGCCTACTGGGTGTCCTGATAGGCTATCTGCTGGCCTGGGGCCTCGCGATGTTTGCCTCCGGATCCGGGATTCTTGGCGAGCTCGGAGCCAGCGGGCAAATCACACCGAGTTTTTCAATCGCCACGGTGCTGCTGGCCTTCGCCGTCTCCGTCGGCATCGGCGTAATCTTTGGCTTCTACCCCGCTCGCCGCGCGGCAAAGCTCAACCCGGTGGAGTGCCTACGCTACCAGTAAGTCACCACCAACAAGTTGCGGTGAATTAGGAACCGAATATGCTTTCTAGCAGCAAAAACAGACACTATTTCACCGCAACTTATTGAAGGGCCGCTTGCGCCAGTTCCGGGCGTCGTCCTCTAGCTATTGGCGGATGACGGGCTTGTAAGGGTCAAGCTTGCTCGAGGCGATCCTCCTCGCGGGCGGAAGGGCGCGCAGGGGCGGTGAGCGCCTAGCGCGCGAACTCCCGTAAGAGCGCGTCTTCCACTTCCCGAAGCGAAAGGGCCCCGCTCCCCTCGGCGGGACGGGTGACCACGATGCAGCGCGCTCCCACGTCGCGCGCGGCGGCGAGCTTCTCGGCCGTGCCGCCTACGGTTCCCGAGTCCTTGGTCACAAGCCACTGGGCGCCCACCTGCCGAAGCATCGCCTCGTTGAGCTCGCGGGTGAAGGGCCCCTGCATGCCGATGACGTGCGACGGCGAAAACCCCGCATCGATGCACTTCGTTATAGCACCGGGCAGCGGGAGCACACGCACGAAGAAGCGCTCCGCGAAATCGGCGACGCGCGTGTAGGGAGCAAGCTCCTTGCTCCCCGTCGTGAGAAGCGCGCGACCCGGGTTCTCGGAGAGAAGGCGCGCCGCGCAGGCGATCGACGCGACCGACACGACGCCTTTGGGTAGCGCCTCAGCCGGGCGCGCAAGGCGCAGGCATCGTGCACCCACGGCGAGCGAAGCGGCCCGGATGTTGCCGCTTGCGAGCGTAGCGAAGGGGTGCGTGGCGTCGACGACGATGCGCGCGCCGGAAAGCTCGCGCTCCATGTCGGCCTCGTCGAGCCTGCTCGCATGCACCTCGATGCCCGGAAGCTCGCCCAAAAGCTCACCTCCGTACTCGGTTGCCGCGTAGGCACGGGCCGGGATGCCCGCCTCGCTCGCCCATTCGCACAGAAGGCGGCCCTCGGTGGTGCCGGCGAAGATGCGCAGCGCCGGCGCGGATGCGGGCGCCGTCACTTCGGACCGCCTGGGCGCGTGATCTGGTAGAGCAGCGCGTTCATAATGGCGGCCGCCACGGTCGAGCCGCCCTTGCGACCCCTCGCGACGATGGTCGGCACGCGTCGCGCGAGTAGCTCCTCTTTTGCCTCGACCACGTTCACAAACCCGACCGGCACCCCAACGACGAGCGCGGGCGCGATCTTCCCCGCGTCCATGAGCTCGGCGAGGCGCAAAAGTGCTGTGGGAGCGTTGCCGACGGCCACGATAAGCGGACCCTCGATGCGGCAAGCTTTGTCCATGCTCGCAACGGCGCGAGTCGTGCCCGCGGCGCGCGCCGTTGCGGCGACATCAGGGTCGGCCATGTAGCACACGGCCTTGCAGCCGAGCTTCGCGAGCGCGGGCTTGCTTATGCCTGCGAGCGCCATGTTCGTGTCGGTGAGCACCGTGGCCCCTGCGCGCAGTGCGTCGAGCGCACAGTGCGCGGCGTCATGGGTGAACACGAGGGAATCGGCGTACGAGAAGTCGGCAGTGGTGTGGATGACGCGCTTCACGACGGGCTCTTCGAGCGGCGGGAACGTGCGGCCGCCAAGCTCTTCGGTGATGATCTCGAAGCTGCGCCGCTCGATGTCGCCGGGCGCCATCTCCTTGGAATCCATCTAGTACTCCACTCCTTCCCTTGCACATATCCCCTGAGAGTAGGGGTGTTTCTCGCACCGCATCTCGGTTATGTAGTCAGCCTTCTCCACTATCTTGCGGGAAGGCGCGCGCCCGGTGAGCGCTACTTCGACGCCGCGCGCGGACATATCGAGCGCGCAGTCCACGAGCGCCTCGTCGACAAGCCCCTTCGAAAGCGCGTCGAGCGCCTCATCGAGCACGAGCAGCCCCTCATGCGCGCCCTCGAGCTCGGCGAGCGCGGAAGCTAGGTTCCCATCGTGCAGCTCGCACGTCGCGGCAAGTTCTTCCGACGTCATCGACCAGGTAAACTTGTCCGACACCTTCCCCGCGAACACGGGCACGCCGAAATGCTCGGCGAGCAGGCGCGCCTCCCCGCTTTCACCGTCTTTCAGGAACTGCACGACGACGACGCGGCGGCCTGCGGCGAGCATGCGAAGGGCGAGGCCCATCGCCGCCGTGGTCTTGCCTTTGCCGTCGCCATGATACACGTGGATCATACGCCCTCCTCGATTATGCGGTAGACATACTCCATGTCGAGCGCCCCGCGCACGACATCGGCCAGGCGGTCGAACTCGCGCGCACGGTGATCGGCCGCGGATGCTGCGCCCGCAGCACCAACGACGCTCTCGGGCAGGCCGCGCATGCGCGCGAGCGAGCGCGCGAGGGCGAGCGCCACCCCCGGTTCGTCGAACAGGCCGTGAAGATAGGTTCCGAACACGTTTCCGCAGGCCGCGCCTTCTGGTTTGCCGCCAATCGTGCCCGCAGGGGCGCAGGAGACGGTCGTTTCGCCGTCGTGAATCTCATACCCGCGCGCCGTCATGCCGTTCCACACCGAGAACGCGCCTTGGGCGCCCGTGATGCGCAGCTCCGACTGGGCGAGGCGCTTTTCCTCCTTGAACACCGTACTTGCAGGGATGAGCCCGAGCCCGCGCGCGGTGCCAGCGCCTTCCCTGCCGTGCGGGTCGGAAAGCTCGTCTCCCAAAAGCTGGTAGCCTCCGCATATGCCGAGCACCGGCGTGCCCGCGCCCGAAAGCGCGCGTACACAGGCTCCGATGCCGCTAGCCGCAAGCCAGCGCGCGTCGTCGGGCGTGGTCTTCGAGCCGGGGAGCACCACCAGGTCGGGTCGGCCCAGATCGGTCGTAGAGGAAACGTAGCGCACGCCCACGCCGGGCACGCGCGAAAGCGGGTCGAAGTCGGTGAAGTTCGACAGATGCGGAAGGCGCACGACGGCGACGTCGATGACGCCGCGCGCCTCGCGGGCAGATAGGCGCGGCGCGAGCGAGTCCTCGTCGTCCAGGTCGAGCGTAAGATACGGCACGACCCCCACGCCGGGAACCCCGCACATCTTC
>CATZIG010000158.1 GCA_958419975.1 uncultured Collinsella sp. | reverse complement strand
GACTGCCGTATGAACGATGGCATGGTCGACATTGCGGTCATCGAACCCGTAAAAACTGTGCAGCTTCTACCGACTGTGATCACCGCCGCACTCGACCCCGCCGGCAAGGTACTCGGCCGCCCGCAGTTCAAGATCATCCAGACCAAGGAAGCCAAGATCACCTGCACCCCGTCGCTGGGCATGCAGTTCGATGGCGAGATTATCTCCAGCAATTCGGGCGTCTTTGGAGCCCGCGCGCTTCCGCAATGCCTCGACCTCATCGTCGACGAATTCTCCCCGCTCGGAAAATAGGAGGACCCTATGAACGACAATCCCCTGCTCGGCTTTATCATCATCGTTTTGGCCATGCTCGTCGGCTATGCGATCAACGTGATCCACCGCCGGAAGAAGTAATTCCACATTGGTATGATATTCATCCAATTATCGTCTCCCCTGCTGTTTATGCATTTGCCAAACAGCGGGGGATTTTCTTTGCGCCCCGTGCAAGGCGCTTTATTCAGGTAATGTAATTGCAGGACGTCTTTATTAAAGTAAAGCTACAAACCGAGTATAATTAACCACTCATCGCATATTTCATTACGCTTATCGAGTAAGTTTCTTTCATAGATGAATATTGTTTCCAGTTCGTTACGCTAATGGGGTGTCTTTATTGGCTGAAGCTCTCTGGCAACGGAGAGCTTTCGCACGCTGGGAGGGAAAATGAGGAAAACTCACCCCGTCAACGCGCTCAAAAAGCTTGGCATAGGCCTCGCCTTTGGAGCTGCAACCATCATGTCCATGCCGACGTCTGCGCTCGCCTGCACGCAGATCTACATGGGCGGCAAGCTCACGGCGGACGGCAACACGTACTACGGCCGCGCCGAGGACTTTGGCAAGCGCTATCTTAAGCACTACGGCATCGAACCTGCCCACGAACCTGGCTTTAAGTACAGCTCGATTGAATCTGCTTTTGAATACACTTCGAACAAGCCTACCTATCGCTACAGCTATGTACGCGACCACCCCTCCAACTGGATGGGTCGCACCGACGCCTACTCCGAGGCCGGCATCAACGAGAAGGGCGTCTCCTGCTCCGCCACGCTAAGCACCTCCTATAACGAGGAGGCCGCTGCAGCAGACCTCATCGATGAGGAAGTGGGTCTGGGCGAGTACAGTTACGGCAGCATCATCCTGGGCGAGAGCGCCACGGCCCGCGAGGGCGTCGAGCTCCTCGGCAGCCTGATCGATGATCAAGGCGTCTGCACCAACGACCAGATCATCATCGCCGACAACAACGAGACCTGGCTGTTCGCCACACTTTCCGCCCATCAGTGGATCGCCATGAAGCTCGCTGACGACGTCGCGTCGCTCAACCCTAATATCGGGAGCCTCAACTACGATGTCGACCTCAATGACACCGAGAATTGCCTCCACTCTGAAAAGATCCAATCCATGCCCGAAGAAAAGGGTTTCGCCAAATACTCCGCTGACGGCAAATTCGATGTCGCCCAAACGTATGGCGAAAGCCTCGCCGATTCCGGCGTAAACCAGTGGTCCCGCTATGTACAAGGCCGCGATTATTTTGGTAGTCAGCTGACCGAAGGCACAGATTACGACATTATCACAGTAAAGGAGAAAGGAAAACCTGACCAAAAGGGAGCCATGGTCAGCGAAATCCAGCCCCTGTTCTTCAAGCCTGGCAAGTCTGGTTGGAGCACTTTCGAGTTGATTCGCGCCTTCGGCAACCGCGGCGAGAACGTCCCTGGCCTCAACGCGAACACTGATGGTGTTTATTGCATCGGCAGCGAGCGCAACACCGAGATCAACCTCTTCCAGATTCGTCGCGGGTATGACCCCGAAGTCGCTACCATCCAGTGGGAAATGCTCTCCCGCGCCGCGTACTCCGTCGCCATCCCGTTGTACTCCGCTCTGATAACTGAGGTCAGCCCGTACTTCAGCGATCAGACCGTCTCCTTCGATCACTGCAAACAGACTGACGTCGTGTACAACGAGGAGCCCGAGAACTCAATCAACTACGTCCTCATGGACATCAGCTCGCTCTGCTTTGAGAACCCTGACACCCTTGGTATCAGCGTCCGTGCCTACCTCGATGCGCTCCAGAACGAGCTCATCGAGCAGAACAAGGAAGTTGACGCCGCCATGCTAGCCGAGACGACCACCGAGGGCCGCACTGCCCTGGCCAACAAGGCCGGCAAGGCTGCTACCGAGAACACCTACAAGAAGTGCAAGGCCTTGCTCCAGGAGATGCGCGCCTATCTGAAGGCTGAGAACTTCGACCAGCCCTTCACCCCGAGCGACCTGAACACCGAGACCAACGGCCTCAAGGTGTCCATCACCTACGCCAAGGACGCTCTTGCCACCGACCCGGTAACCCCGGATCAGCCTGGCACTCCCGAGCAGCCTGGTACTCCTGAGCAGCCCGGTACCCCCGAGCAGCCCGCTAAGCCCGAGCAGCCCACCACCAAGCCCGAGAAGCCTGGCAAGTCGGACACCACGACCACGGTAACCACCAACAAGGCGAACACCAAGGGCGGCCTGCCCACCACCGGTGATCGTTTTGATGGCCGCGTGGTGGCTGCATTCGCCATCGCTGGCGTTGCCGTCATCTCCGCGGGCGGTTACTTCCTCTACCGTCGCAATAAGGAGTAACGTCCTAGCTGAGCGGGCAAGGCAGCAATGGCAGCCTCGCCCGCTCAGCCCGCTCTTTTGACCGGTGGGAAACCCGCCTGAAATCTTTTTAAAAAAGATTTCCCCGCACACACTTCGCTGTGCTATAGTGCAGCGCAACAGCAACTAGGTGCGACCGCGCCACGGCATCACGAAAGGAGCCACCAACATGAAGAACACGATGAAGTCTCTCAACAACTGGTGGTGGCGTGATGCGAATACGATCGGTCGACAGTGAGTCCCTCACGCCTGTTTTTGCGCTCTAGGTGATTGGAAGGCCTCCGGTTTCGACCGGGGGCCTTTTTCTATCTCGAGCCCGATCGCATTCGCATCACGCGCCTCCGCTTTTCTCTTGCACTCCCATTCCGAAAGGATTTTCACCATGTCTCAGAACACCACCGCCACCCAGCCCCGCACCGTCCAGACCGCCGACCGTGGCAAACTCGATGTCCGCGCCCTCGTCCTGCTTGCCATCCTGCTCGCCGCCGGCTTCATCCTCAACTTCACCGTCGGCAAGGCCATCTCGGGCATCTCGGGCGGCATGATCAGCCCCGAGTTCATCATCTCGGCCTTCTGCCTCACCATCCTGGTCGTTCGTCCCAACATCGGCCAGGCGCTCGCCATTGGCCTCATCTCGGCTGCCGTGATCCAGATCACCACCACTTCGCCGTTCGTCGATTTTGCCGCCGAGGGCATCGCCGCCATGCTCATGGCCGGCATCGTCAACGCCGCCGGCAAGAACGGTCAGGTCAAGCCCGCCATCGCTGTTGTCGCAACCTTCCTGACCACCTTTGTCTCCGGCGTCATCTTCATGGTCATCAAGATGGCCATGCTCGGCGTGGTCGGCGAGCTCGCCGCCGCCATGTTGCCCGTCGTCGCCATGACCGCCGTCTTTAACGCCATTCTGGTCGGCGCCCTCTACCTGCCCATCCAGAAGGCCCTTAGGCTCAACTAACCCGCTCGGCTTTACGAGCCACCCCATCTTGGCGTTCATTCGACGCTCGCGTACCCAAGTACGCTTCGCTCCTCTTTCGCGCCAACCTGGGGCCCCTCGTAAAGCCGTCTCCGCGCTTCACCACCAAAGACTATCCCAAACGACTAGCTTTTGGGGACGTTCTTAAACGACTGGTCATTTAAGAACGTCCCCAATGACTACGAAAGGTATCCATGGAAACGATCATCAACGTCGACGATGTCTCGTTCTCCTATGGCACGCAGACCGAGCAGGTGCTCAGTCACATCTCACTCTGCGTGAACAAGGGAGATTTTATCGGCATCATCGGGCCCTCGGGCGCCGGCAAGTCCACGCTTGCCGCCTGCCTGTCGGGCGCCGTGCCCCACCACTACACCGGCACGTTCTTTGGGTCCGTCATGGTCGACGGCCACGACACCTGCGAAGTCTCGCTCACCGACGTGTCGCAAATCGTCGGCAGTGTGCTACAGGATATCGACACGCAGATGGTCGCTTCGATCGTCGAGGACGAGATGCTCTTTGGCCTCGAGAACTTTGGCGTTCCCCACGACCAGATCGAGCAGCGCGTGAGCGAAACGCTCGAGACCGTCGACATCAGCGACCTGCGCGACCGCGAGATCGCCACGCTCTCGGGCGGACAGAAGCAAAAGGTAGCCATCGCCGCCATCCTCGCCATGCGCCCGCGCGTCTTGGTTCTCGACGAGCCCACCGCGGCACTCGACCCCGCTAGCTCCACGTTGGTCTTCGAGACGCTGCGTGAGGCAAACCGCGCACTTGGAATCACCATCGTCGTCGTTGAGCAAAAGGTCGCCCTGCTCTCGGAGTACTGCAACCGCGTGTTCGTGCTCAACCATGGCGAAATCGCGCTGCAGGGCGAGCCACACGAGGTCTTCGCGCATACCGACGAGCTCCGTGCCATCGGCGTCGACTGCCCTCGCGTCACGCGTATCTTCAATAGCCTCGAGGCCGATGGCCTGGTAAGCGGTACCCCCTGCTTGGATGTCGATGAGGCTGAGCGCCTGATTTCGGGCATCGTCGACCCCGCACACGCGGCTATCGAAGTCCAGGCGCCCGCCGGTTCCCCGCATGCACCGTCGTTGCGCCCTCATGCCAAGGACGCCGAACCCGTACTCACCTTCGACCATGTTGAGTTTGCCTA
>CATZIG010000157.1 GCA_958419975.1 uncultured Collinsella sp. | reverse complement strand
CCATCCACGCCTTCACCGGCGACCAGATGCCGCTCGACGGCCCGCAGCGCAAGGGCAACTTCCGTCGCTCCCGCGCCTGCTCCGAGAACATCGTCCCGAACACCACGGGCGCTGCCAAGGCCATCGGCCTGGTTCTCCCCGAGCTCAACGGCAAGCTCATCGGTGCCGCCCAGCGCGTCCCGACGCCGACCGGCTCGCTGACCAACCTCTACGCCGTCGTTGACAAGAAGGTCACCGTCGACGAGGTCAACGCTGCCATGAAGGCCTACGCCGAGACCATTCCCGAGACCTTCGCCTACAACGAGGACCAGATCGTCTCCCGCGACATCGTCGGCGAGACCCACGGCTCCATCTTCGACGCCACTCAGACCATGTGCTCTGACCTCGGCAACGGCCAGACCCTCGTTCAGGTCACCTCTTGGTACGACAACGAGAACTCCTACACCTCTCAGATGGTCCGCACCATCAAGTACTTCGAGAAGTTCGTTGCTTAATTTAGCTTTTAGCGAATAGCTCGTTGAGCGTCTAAAGAAGGGCGCGGCCTTATAGGGCTTACACCCTAGGGTCGCGCCCTTTTTATAAGAAATCGTCTGCCGTAATGGGAGGCAGACACGTACGAAAGGTAGAAGCAAACATGGCCTTTACCAAGAAGACCGTCCGCGACATCGATGTCGACGGAAAGCGCGTTCTCGTCCGCGTTGACTTTAACGTGCCTATCAAGGATGGCGTCGTTGGCGACACCACCCGTATCAAGGCTGCCCTGCCCACCATCAACTACCTCGTTGAGCACAACGCTCGCGTCATCCTCATGAGCCACCTCGGCCGTCCCGAGGGCACCGGCTTCCAGCCCGAGCTGTCCCTCGAGCCCGTCGCCAAGAAGCTCGCTGAGCTCTCTGGTCTCGACGTTGCCTTTGTCGCTGACACCTACGGCGAGAAGGCTGCTGAGGCTGTCGCCGCCGTCGAGCCGGGTAAGGTCCTCGTTCTCGAGAACGTCCGTTTTGACAAGCGTGAGAAGAAGAACGATCCCGAGATCGCTAAGAAGCTCGCTTCCTATGGTGACGTCTTCGTTCTCGATGCCTTCGGCACCGCTCACCGCGCCCAGGGTTCCGTCGTGGGCCCCGCCGCTTACCTGCCTGCCGTCGCCGGCTTCTTGCTCGAGAAGGAGGTCGACACGCTGACCGGCATCTTCGCCGAGCCCGAGCGCCCCTTCGTCGCCATCGTCGGCGGTTCCAAGGTTTCCTCCAAGATCGGCGTTCTCGATCACCTCATCGACTCCGCTGACACCCTGATCATCGGTGGCGGCATGGCCTACACCTTCTTCCTGGCTCAGGGCCTGTCCGTCGGTCAGTCCCTCAAGGAAGAGGACTGGGTCGAGCGCGCCGGCGAGATGCTCAAGAAGGCCGAGGAGAAGGGTGTCAAGATCCTGCTCCCCATCGACAACCGTGTTGCCGATCACTTTGGCGAGGACGCTGTCCCCGAGGTTGTTGCTTCCGACGCTATCCCCGACGATCGTGAGGGTATGGACATCGGTCCCAAGACTGAGGAGCTCTATGCCGAGGCTGTCAAGGGCGCCAAGACCGTGTTCTGGAACGGCCCCATGGGCGTCTTCGAGTTTGACAACTTTGCTCACGGCACCCAGGCTATCGCCGAGGCTCTCGCCGAGGCTGACTGCACCTCGATCATCGGCGGTGGTGACTCTGTCGCAGCTGTCAACAAGTTCAACCTGGCCGACAAGATGAGCTGGATCTCCACCGGTGGTGGCGCTTCCATGGAGCTCGTCGAGGGTAAGGCCCTGCCCGGAGTGGAGGCGCTTCTCGATGCCTAATCGCACCCTTCTTATCGCTGGTAACTGGAAGATGAACAACGACGTCGCCGAGGCCGCCAAGCTCGCTGACGAGCTGGCTCAGGCTCTGCCCGAGGTTCCGGCTGGCGTCGAGGTGCTCGTCTGCCCTCCGACCATCGACATCACCACGGTTCATGACCGCATTCAGGCTGCCCCCATCGCCCTCGGCGCACAGAACGTGTACTGGGAGGCCAAGGGTGCCTTCACCGGTGAGTCCTCTTGCGACATGCTCAAGTCCGCTGGCTGCACCTACTGCATCATCGGTCACTCCGAGCGTCGCGACTACTTCCACGAGACCGACGAGGACCAGAACAAGAAGGCCAAGGCTCTCGTTGCCGCCGGCCTTGTTCCCGTCTTCTGCTGCGGCGAGTCCCTCGAGGTCCGCGAGGCTGGCACCTATGTCGAGCACGTCGTGAACCAGGTCAAGGCTGGCCTTGCTGGTCTTGAGATCACCTGCCCCAAGCAGGTCGTCGTCGCCTACGAGCCCATCTGGGCCATCGGCACCGGCAAGACCGCTACCGCCGAGGACGCTCAGGAGGTCTGCGGTGCTATCCGTGAGACCCTCAAAGAGATGTTCGGCGAGGAGCTCGCCAACGGCATCCGCGTGCTGTATGGCGGTTCCGCCAAGCCCGGCAACATCGCCGAGCTCGTCGCCAAGCCCGACGTTGACGGCGCCCTCGTGGGCGGCGCTTCGCTCAAGGCTGCCGACTTCGCCTCTATGGTCGTCAAGGCAGGCGAGTAGGACATATGGCACAACGTCATCTTCCTGCACTCCTGATTATCATGGATGGCTGCGGCCTTGCTCCGGCCGATGGCGAGAATGCCGTCGCCGCTGCCAAGACGCCCTTCCTTGATGGCCTGTACGAGAAGTACCCCCACACCACGCTCGGTGCTTCGGGCGAGGACGTGGGCCTTCCCGACGGCCAGATGGGCAACTCCGAGGTGGGTCACCTCAACATCGGTGCCGGCCGCATCGTGTTCCAGGAGCTTTCGCGCATCAACAATGCCATCAAGGACGGCTCCATCGCCAAGAACGAGGTTTTTGTCAAGGCTATGGACGATGTCAAGGCTGACGGCAAGACTCTCCACCTCATGGGCCTTATGAGCCCTGGCGGTGTTCATTCTCATATGAACCACGTTGAGGCTCTGGTCAAGATGGCTGCCGAGCATGGCGTCAAGACCGTTCGTGTCCACGCCTTCATGGATGGCCGCGACGTCGACCCGCAGTCCGGTGCTGGCTACATGAGCGAGTTCTGCGCCTTCCTGGCCAAGATTTCCGAGGAGACCGGTTGCGACGCTCGCGTTGCCACCGTCTCGGGTCGTTATTGGGCGATGGACCGCGACAACCGTTGGGAGCGCATCCAGCGCGCCTACGACGTCATGGTCAACGCGTCCGATGCCGATGTCGACCCCGTTGCCGGTATCAAGGCCTACTACGAGAAGGACCCGCGCGGCGACGAGTTCGTCGAGCCCTTCGCTGCCCACAACGAGGGCATTCACGAGGGCGACGCGGCCATCTTCTTCAACTTCCGTCCCGACCGCGCTCGTCAGATGACCCGCGTGTTCACGGACAAGGAGTTCGACGGCTTTGAGCGCGAGCAGATCAAGCTTTCGCACTTTGTGACGATGACCGAGTACGATCCGACGTTTGACGTCGAGGTCGCCTTCCCCAAGACGTTCCCCGAGAACGTCCTGGCCGACGTTATCGCCGCCAATGGCCTGAAGCAGCTGCACACTGCCGAGACCGAGAAGTACGCCCACGTGACGTTCTTCCTCAACGGTGGCATCGAGGAGCCCAAGGAGGGCGAGGAGCGCGTGCTCGTCGCTTCCCCCAAGGTTGCTACCTACGATCTGCAGCCCGAGATGAGCGCTCCCGAGGTTACCGAGAAGCTCGTCGCCGCCATCAACGAGGATCGCGCTGATTTCTACATCGTGAACTTCGCGAACTGCGACATGGTTGGTCACACCGGTGTCTTCGACGCTGCCGTTAAGGCTGTCGAGGCTGTTGACGATGCCCTGTCCAAGGTTGTCCCGGCGATTCTCGCCAAGGGCGGCTTTGCACTGATTACCGCCGACCACGGCAACGCCGATCACATGTTTGACGTTGCTTCCGACGGTTCCAAGCATCCGTTTACGGCTCACACCACCAACCGCGTGCCGTTCATCATCGTTGATGAGAAGGCACAGCTCACCGGTATCGAGGACGGCCGTCTTTCCGATATCGCTCCGACCATGCTCACCATGGCTGGTATTGAGCCTTCCGCCGAGATGACGGGCCGCGTGCTCGCCACCGAGGCCTAAGAGAAAACAAATACCGTTTTCTAGTAAGGGGGTTGTCCACAACCGGACAACCCCCTTTTTGGTATTTCTGCCATTTCCACCCCGTCCTTGAGTGGCAGGTAGGGGAGAGCGGGGGATTGTGGTACAGTACTGGAGTTTGAACTGTTCTATTAAGGAGCTTATCTATGGGTCCGTTCCAGATTCTTCTGTTTGTCGTTTGGGCTGTCTCTGCCGTGGCGCTGACGATTCTCGTCCTGATGCATTCCGGTAAGGGCACCGGCGTTTCGGATATGATCGCTAGCTCGCTGTATAACTCCAGCTCTGCCACGGGCGTCATGGAGCAGAACCTCGATCGCCTGACGGTAATTATGGCCGTTGTTTTTGCCGTGTGCGTCGTCCTGTGCATGTTCTTCTTCCCGCAGGGCATCGTGGGCTACTAAGCATCGGCGTATATACGTTTGCAATGGGTCTCGCATGTGCGGGACCCTTTTTGTTTACATATTTGTAACAGAGTCAAAATATCCCCACATACTTCGCCCAACTAAAGAAATTCTCGACCGTTAACCGGAATTAGCCCCAAATCGTGCATAAAATGCGCTACTGTATTGCGAAACGTTGGTTCGTTGTGCATAACCAGCCATAGCAGCGGGCGGCGTTTTGATGGTTCGGATCGGATTGTCTCGACATATGTCCGACT
>CATZIG010000156.1 GCA_958419975.1 uncultured Collinsella sp. | reverse complement strand
CAAGCTTCGCGGCTCCGAGGTTCATGTACCGCACCCCACACCCGGCCTCTCCACCGCCGAGACCATCCTACAGGTGCTCCGCGGCGGTATGGCGTTCACCCGCGATGAGGCCATGCTGCTCGACGTGATGCTCATGCTGCATGCAGAGCACGGCGGCGGCAACAACTCCACGTTTGCCTGCCGCGTGCTGTCCTCCTCGGCCACCGACCCGTATTCCGCCTACGCCGCGGCCATCGGCTCGCTCAAGGGCCCGCGCCACGGCGGCGCCAACGCCAAGGTCGTGTCCATGCACGAGGACATCCGTGCGCATGTCTCCAATTGGGAGGACGAGGACGAGGTCGCGGCCTACCTGGGCAAGATCCTCGACAAGCAGGCCTTCGACGGCACAGGTCTCATCTACGGTATGGGCCACGCCGTCTACACGCTGAGCGACCCGCGCGCCGAGGTCTGCCGCCGTTACGCGCGCTCGCTTGCCGCCAAGAAGGACTTGGGCGAGGAGTTCGCGCTCATCGAGCGCATCGAGCGCCTGGCCCCGCAGGTGATGCGCGACCACGGCATGACCAAGCCTATCTGCGCCAACATCGACCTGTACACGGGCTTTATCTACAAGATGCTCGGTGTGCCCGAGACGCTCTTTACGCCGCTGTTCGCCGTCGCCCGCATGGCCGGCTGGTCGGCACACCGCATGGAAGAGCTCTTCTGCGCGCACCGCATCATCCGTCCCGCGTATCGCCCGGTTATCGAGCCGCTGGAGTATAAGCCGCTCGCCGATCGCTAGGACGCGGACCGTTATAGAACCCGAGCGTGGCCAGGGCATCACCGCCCTCGGCCACGCTTTTTATGCCAGTAGAAAGGGCTGCATCAAATGATTGTGTTTTCCGATATGGATGGAACACTGCTGACGACCGATAAGCAGATGAGCGACGCCACCTGGGCGATGCTCGACGAGCTTGCACGCCGCGGTATTGAGTTTGTGCCCTGCACGGGGCGCCCGCTGTCGGGCATCTTTGAGCCCATCCTCGCCCACCCCGCCGTACACTATGCGGTCTGTGCCAACGGTGCCAGCGTCTGGCAGCTCGACGACGGTACGCCCACCGATACCTCACGTGCTACGCGCATTTTGAGCCGACCGCTCGACCGCGCCATCGCCCACCGCGTCCATAGCATTGCCGCCGGTCACGATGTGACCTTCGATATCTTCGCGGACGGACAGTGCTTCCTCCCCCGCTCGCTCTACACGCGCCTGGACGAATTCTGCGGCGGCGACCCCCACATCGCGGCTTCGCTCAAGCGCACACGAACGCCGATCGACATGGATATCGACAACAAGATCGACGAGGTCGAGACGCTCGAACGCATCGCCATGTACTGGCACGACCCGGCCGATCGCGACGCCATCGCAGCGGAGCTCGACACGCTCGGAGGCATTGAGGTCACGCGTTCGTACGCCATGAATATCGAGGTCATGGGCGAGGGCGCCACCAAGGGAACGGCCCTCACGTGGCTGTGCGAGCATCTGGGCGAGCGTCTCGCCGACGCCTGGGCGTTCGGCGACAACATCAACGACATCCCCATGCTGCAGGCAGCGGGCCATGGCATGGCCATGATCAACGCCGAGCCCGAAGATCGCGAGGCCGCCGACGCCATTACCGAATACGACAACGACCACGACGGCGTCGCCAGCACCCTCATGGCCGCCCTCGCCTAGTCATTGGGGACGTTCTTAAACGACTAGTCGTTGGGGACACTCTTCGCAAAAAGCTGCAAGGATTGTCCCCCACTGTCGGCAGAAAAGGAACGTCCCCATCTGCCGGATTAGGAGAGACTCTCCAGCACGCGACGGAGCTCATGCTGAACGGCGTGGTCGCGGTTGCAGCCTACGACGCGATCGGCCACCGCTTTAAGCGCGGGGCGCGCGTTTTCCATCGCGCAGCCCGTGCCGACAAAGCGAATGATCTCGTAGTCGTTCATCGAGTCGCCAAACGCCATGACCTCGTCGCGACCAATGCCGTAATGCTCCGCGAGCTGCGCGATACCCGAGGCCTTCGACACACCAGGCTGCATGGCATCAATCCACGCGTTGCCCGAAGGCGCAAAAGTAAAGAGCTGACCAAGTTCGCGCTGTAGCACGTACGCGCTGTCCATAACCGCACTGTCGTCGCAAAAGATACTCGCTTTGATGATATTTACGCTGGGATCGGGCAGCTCCCAAATGCGCTCGGCATTGGGAAGGTCCTTATCGACCTCACGCACGAACTTGCACTCGTCATCGAGCAGGAAGGACTTGGTTCGGTCAAAGAGCGCAAGATGCAGATTGGGAAACGTCCTGACGGCTTGGGCGAGCCTTCGAATCGCCAGGTGGGAATACACCTCACGGTCTACCATCTTACCGTCGGCGTAGACCTGAGCGCCGTTAGCGGCGACAAAGTCCATCTTGTCGCGAACGGGCGCAAAGAACTCGCACAGGCGATCGTAGCGACGACCTGACGATGCAGCGAAATGCACACCATGCTCGTGTAGCGCCAGAATCAGTTCGTAGGTCTCGGGAGGCACCTGGCCGTTTTCGTCAAGCAGTGTGCCGTCCATATCGGATGCAATCAGTTTAAACATAGAAAAGCTCCCTTCGGGCTTGTTGGAATCGAACGTGTATCCGATTCCAACGTACCCAAAGGGAGCTCAAATAAGACTCCGCGGGCGTAAACGTTACAAGGACCTGGCAAATAGCTCACACATGCCAGAGGCCCCACGGTCGCGACGTCAGGCGGCCCGCCAAAGAATGTCCCCAACGACTAGTCGTTTAAGAACGTCCCCGATGACTAGTCGGCGAAGGTGAAGGTTGTAACGTCGAACATGCCCTCGGGGCGAATGCGGAGCGTCGGGATGACCGGCAGGGGCAGGAAGATGATGCCCATGATGGGGTCGAGCGGCGGCTCAATACCCATGGCGCGCGCCTTGACCATAAAGTCGTCGTGCTGTGCGGCAACGTCCTCTGCCGTGCCTTCGCTCATAAGACCACCGAGCGCCAGCGGAATGCGCGCCACGACCTCGCCGTTGCGCACCAGTACGTGACCGCCCTGGCCCACGGCCTCAACGGCAGCCATCATATCCGCCGCATTGTCGCCCACCACGCACACGTTGTGTGAGTCGTGGCCGATCGTGGAGGCAATGGCGCCACCCGTGATGGTGAAACCGCGCACCCAGCCGCGACCGATATGCTTGCCGACCAGGCCCAGGCCAGCGGGGCCGTCGCCATCGGCGCCCTCGGCCTGCAGCGACACGCCGCGGCCATGGCGCTCAATCAGCATAATGCGGCGCAAGTCCTCGGCGCTCTCGGGGCGGGCCATACCCGTGATAGCCATACCCGGGATAACATCGATAACGGCCTCGCCCGGCTTAAAGGCATAATCGAACACGTCAAGCGAAAGCTTCGGCAGCTTAACGGAAGCACGCAGCTCATCGGCAAGCGCTGCGACCTCGGCCGTCTCGGGTGCGACCTCGCCCACAAAGGTGCCATCCTGCGCCACCAGGGCACCGGCGGCATAAACACGATGCGGAGCCTTGGCAAACGTCAGGTCATCGAGCAGCAGCAGGTCGGCGCGCTTGCCCGGGGCGATTGCACCGCGTAGCTCGTGCGGGTCGCGGCAGCCGTGATCTAGCCCAAACGCCTCAGCCGTGGAAAGGGACGCCATAGAGATGGCGACCACCGGGTCGACGCCGGCCTCGATGGCCACGCGGCAGGCGTTGTCGATCATGCCGGTCGAAAGCGCGTCGGAGGGAGCGCGGTCGTCGGTCGCAAAGCAGCAGCGGCGGGCGCGGGCGGGGTTTTCCAGCAGCATCGGGGACAAATTGGCCAGATCGTGGCTGCACGTGCCCTCACGCAGCATCACATACATGCCGCGGGACAGTTTATCGAGCGCCTCCTCGGGAATCGTCGACTCGTGGTCGGCGATAATACCCGCCGCGGCATAGGCGTTGAGGTCCTTGCCGGCAACGAGCGGCGCGTGGCCGTCAACCTGCTTGGACGGCGTCTGGTTGGCAGCATCGATGTGAGCGCAAGTCTCGGGGTCGGCCATAAAGACGCCCGGCAGGTTCATCATTTCGCCCAGACCAAAGACATCGCCTGGATGCTCGGCAAAAAACGCCTGCATATCGGCAGCAGAAATAACGGCACCGGCCTGCTCGTCGGGCAGCGCGGGCACGCACGAAGGCATCATGTATTTGATGGAGATGGGTGCGCGGCGGCCGTCCTCAATCATAAAGCGCAGGCCGTCCAGGCCCGCCACATTAGCAATCTCGTGGCTGTCGGCAATGGCGGTGGTAGTACCGCGCGTCGCGGCCATGCGAGCATACTCGGCGGGACGGATGTTCGAAGACTCGATATGCAGATGCCCGTCAATAAAACCGGGAGCGAGATAGCGACCCTGGCAGTCGATGACCTCAGTTGCCTCATAGGTGCCAGCGGCATCGTCGCGACCATCGTAGAGCACGCCGACGATCACACCGTCCTTGACGGCAACGCTACCGGGCGCCACGCGCTGGCCATACACGTCGACGATCTGTGCATTGGTAAACAGCGTGTCGACGGGCACGCGGCCCTCGGCGGCCTCGATCACAGTCCTCATGACCTCAACGGACATACATACTCCTTTAACCGTAGAAAAAAGCTGCGGAGCGGACAAGCCTTCACCGCAGCATGCTCATAGCCATTGTATACACAAACGATGGGTCAACAATACGCCTCTCCGCTTAACGGCACACGCCACTTGGTGCAATGGGGACTGCCGCTGAGCACCAATGACTACTCGACGACTACTAACTGCCGTCCCGACAACAAAAACGCCGATGTTTTGGCATCGCCAGCGAGCGAGTCGCATTTGAGACAAGGTGACGTGAAACGAAAGGGCGCTGACCTTCTGGTCGCG
>CATZIG010000155.1 GCA_958419975.1 uncultured Collinsella sp. | reverse complement strand
TGCGCGCTGTGCGCGACGGCTTCTGCGAGTTTGGCGTGCTGCCCATCGAGAACTCCACCGCCGGCTCGGTCAACGCCGTCTACGACCTGCTCGCCCAGTTCGACTTCCACATCGTGCGCTCGCTTCGCCTCAAGATCGACCACAACTTGCTCGTCAAGCCCGGCACCAAGCTCGCCGACGTGCGCGAGGTCTACAGCCACGGCCAAGCCATTGCCCAGTGTGCCGGCTTTATCGAGTCCCACGACCTGCACGCCACCAAGTACCCAAACACGGCCATGTCGGCCGAGATGGTCGCCAACTCCGAGCGCACCGACGTCGCCGCCATCGCCTCGCGCAGCTGTGCCACGCTGTATGGCCTCGAGGTGCTGGAGCCCAATATCCAAGACTCGGACAACAACTACACGCGCTTTGTCGTCATCGGCCGCGAGCCGCGCGTCTACCCCGGCGCTAATCGCACCTCGCTCATGATCACCACGGCCAACGAGCCGGGCGCCCTCTATCGCGTGCTCGAGCGCTTCTATGCGCTCAACATCAACCTCATCAAGCTCGAGAGCCGCCCCATCCCCGGCCGCGACTTTGAGTTTATGTTCTACTTTGATCTGGACTGCCCCTTTGGCAGCAAGGCCCTCGACGACCTGCTCGATTCCATCGACGACGTGTGCGAGAGCTTCACCTACTTTGGCAGCTACACGGAGGTGCTCTAGATGACCGATACCGCCGCAACCCGCCCCTACGGCGTGCTGGGCCGCGTGCTGGGCCACAGCTACACCCCGACCATCTACAAAGAGCTGGCGGAGCTTGAGTACGTGCGTTTTGAGCGCGAGCCCGAGGACCTCGCGGCCTTTATGACGGGCGACGAATGGGAGGGTACCAACGTGACCATCCCCTACAAGCGTGCCGTCATGGAGTATCTGGACGAACTGAGCCCGCTCGCCGAGCGCATGGGCAACGTCAACACCATCACACGCCTACCTGACGGTCGCCTGCGCGGCGACAACACCGACTACTTTGGTTTTCAGTGCCTGGTCGAGGAGTTGGGCGTAGAGGTTGCTGGCAAAAAGGTCCTCGTGCTTGGCGCCACCGGCGGTGCCGGCACCACGGCAAGCATGGTGCTCGGCGACCTGGGCGCCACCGTGGTGCCCGTGGGCCGCACGAGCGAGGTCAACTACGGCAACATCGCGCAGCAGTCCGACGCCGCCCTACTCGTCAACTGCACGCCTGTCGGTATGTTCCCCCACTGCCCCGACACCCCCTGCACGCTCGAAGGACTTGACGCACTCGAAGGCGTCATCGATATTGTCTACAACCCTGCCCGTACGGGACTCATGCTCGAGGCCGAGCGCCGCGGCATCCCCTGCATCGGCGGCCTGCTGATGCTCGTGGCCCAAGCGGCACAGGCCGTCGAGCGCTATACCGGCCAGGTCACCCCGCGCGAGCGCATCCTGGATGTAACGGAGCGCTTGTCACGCCGCGAACAGAACATCGCGCTGATCGGCATGCCGGGCTCGGGCAAAACCCGCGTGGGTGAGCAGATTGCCCTGCTCACGGGTCGCGAGCACATCGATCTGGATCGCGCCCTCGAGGAGCGCCTAGGCATGCCCTGCGCCGACTTTATCGTCGAACGCGGCGAGGCGGCCTTCCGCGAGCAGGAGACGGCGGCGCTGGCCGACATCTCCAAGCGCAGCGGCCTGGTGCTCTCCACCGGCGGCGGCGTGGTCACGCGCGACGAAAACTATCCGCTGCTGCACCAGAACAGCCAGATCGTGATGCTCAACCGCAAGCTCGACGAACTTGCCCACAAGGGTCGCCCCATCACCGCCCGCGATGGCATCGATAAGCTGGCGGAACAGCGCATGCCGCGCTACCGCGCCTGGGCCGACTACATCATCGACTCACGCGACCGCGCCGCCAATACCGCCCAAGCCCTCCTCGACACCCTCCCACCCGCTCTCTAACCAAAACCACCACAAAGGGGACAGGCACCTTTGTGGTGGTTTTCCATTCGCAAAGGAAGCAACCATGAAAGTACTCGTCATCAACGGCCCCAACCTCAACATGCTCGGCATTCGCGAGCCGGGCATCTATGGCAGCGACAACTACGACCGCTTAGTGCAGATTTGCCAGGAAGCGGGCGCCGCACAGGGCTTTGACGAGGTCGATGTCTTCCAGTCCAACCACGAGGGCAGCATCGTCGACAAGATCCAGGAGGCCTACGGCAAGGTCGACGGCATCGTCATCAACCCGGCCGCCTACACGCACACGAGCGTGGCGATCCTCGACGCCCTCAAGGCCGTCGCCATCCCTGCCGTCGAGGTCCACATCAGCGCCGTCGAAACACGCGAGGACTTCCGCCAGGTGAGCTACGCCCGCCTAGCTTGCTTCGCCACCATCACCGGCGAGGGCCTGCAGGGCTACGCTCACGCGCTGGAGCTGCTGAGGGAACGTCTCGAAAAGTAGCCTCGCGAGCAAATCCATCAACGCGATTCACACGCTAATAATGCCAGTGCCGCCAGCAGCAACCTCGCTACTGGCGGCACTTTATTACTGGCATATAATCATTGCAGTCACACAACGTCTGGAGACGCGCATGTTAAGCATCCATCTGGGGGATTACCCCGGTTCCATCTACGATACCGAAACCTATTTTAGGAACTCATACTTGGACTCATGGTTCGAAGACCCTATGGCCGCACAGATTATTAAAAGCGTGGACGGATCAGAGCTCATCGGTCCCCACAACATCGTAAGCAAACAGCTGGGCTCGATCACCCCACTCGAACTGTCCGGCGGCGTTAAGACGCTGCTGCTGGTGCGCAATCTCCCAAATATGGTGTTCAACGCATCCACCTGCGGAGACAACTGTGCCCGCTGGCTACTCAAGATCGGCAAAGAGCAGGATGTGCTGGTGACCTTATACCACATCATGAAATTCCCCTGGAAGAGCTTTGAAATCCGCATTGAAAACGATGGCCGCATCGTCAGAAACATGCAGGAGTTTGTCGGCGCCACGAATGACTTTTTGGATGTTGATGAATAATGAAGGGAACGCATACCGTTGTCGTAGAGCGTGCAAAGGTCAAATACACACTCACGTTTAAGCGCAATATTTCCTTTATACGCGGCAACAGCGGCACGGGTAAAACGACGCTCATCTCGATGATTCGCGACTACAACGACCGAGGACCGGAAAGCGGCGTTGCACTCAGTTGCGACGTGCCTTGCGAAACGCTTTCCGGCAGACGCTGGGAGCGCGAGCTATCGATCATCGAAGATTCAATCGTCTTTCTAGATGAGGGTAACGAGTTTATCTACTCAAAGGACTTCGCCAAAGCCGTCAACGGCTCGTCCAACTATTTTGTTCTGATATCTCGTCGCGATGCCAACGAGCTCCCCTACAGCGTTGATGAAATCCTAAAGCTAGTCAACACGACAAGTAAAACAATCAATGGCCGCAAGAGCGACAGGCGCTTCTACTCGGTGACCAAGCCGCTATATGACCACACGGCAAGTATGCTGTATCAGGATCTAAATGTTGGATTCGAGGTACCCGACGCCGTAGTTGTCGAGGATAGCAAATCTGGCTATCAATTCTACGACGCTCTTTGCAACCGGCTCAGAATCCCCTGCTATACCGCCACCGGCGTAGCAAATCTAAAGCGGACAATTCACGAATGCCCCGAGCAAAACGTTCTTGCCATTGGAGACGGCGCAGCGTTTGGTCCCTACATCGAAAAGGTGCTCGGACAGCGCGTTTACAAGAACGTTCGCTTGTTCCTCCCGGAATCATTTGAGTGGACACTTCTGCAATCTGGCCTCATTCCCAGTAACGACATTCCAAAAATCCTCAAGGACCCTTCGAGCTATATCGAAAGTCGCAAGTACCTAAGTTGGGAGCGATTCTTCACCGACGTATTGATCAAGTACTCGACAGACACTCGCTACGCCGCAGGCGATGAATGCAGTTGCAAACGTCTTGCCCGAGTGCCTGAAGGCAGACTAGACAGACTAGATATAGTGGGGAGGGCCAAGTTGGTCCTCCCCGTTTTTGTTACGCCTTCTTGATCACGTACGCCAACCCTATGTCGCACCCGCAGCGCACAATCGACGCAAAGAGCCATGGTACTGGCAGCGTTAAAAGCAACGGCATCGTCTGCCAAGGGATAAACCAGTCAACCGCATGAAAGGCAAAGACGGCAAGGCTTGCCTGTCCGCAGAACGCTCGCACCACCGCTTCGGCCTAAACGTATACCCGGCAAGAATAAAGAACACCGGCATGTGAAAAAGCCCAGACCACCAAGCGGTCTGGGCTTAATAAACGATGGTGCTCCATGGCGGATTCGAACCGTCGACCTTGGGATTAGAAGTCCCCTGCTCTATCCAACTGAGCTAATGGAGCAAATAACCGCACGCCCAAGCAAGCACAAGCCTGTCAGGCGCAAGTAATTATAACCTAGTTGAACTGCTCGCGGTACGCCTTGCAGACCTCATCGACCGGGCCGTCCATGCGAAGGTCACCCTTCTCAATCCAAACGGCACGCTGGCAGATGCGCTCAACCTGCTCCATGGAGTGCGAAACGAACAGAACCGTCACGTCGCCGCTCTGGATAAAGTGCTGGATGCGGTCCTCGCACTTCTGCTGGAAGAACACGTCACCGACGGACAGCGTCTCGTCAACGATCAGAATATCGGGCTCGGTAATCGTCGCGATTGCAAAGGCGATACGCGCCACCATGCCCGAGGAGAAGTTCTTGAGCGGCATATCGACAAAGTTCTGAAGCTCAGCGAACTCAATAATGCCGTCAAAGTTGGCATCGATGAACTCCTTGGTGTAGCCGAGCAGGGCGCCGTTCAGATAGATGTTCTCGCGGGCGGTCAGCTCGGGGTCAAAGCCGGCGCCAAGCTCAATCAGCGGCGCGATGTTACCGTGCACCTTAACGCTGC
>CATZIG010000154.1 GCA_958419975.1 uncultured Collinsella sp. | reverse complement strand
AACCTCGACCAGACCGGGGAGCTTTGCGGGCGGGACCATGTCTTGAAGCGCTTGCGGGAACTCGACGTCAAGCTCTTGCCAGGGAGCTCCCTCGATCCAGCCACCCGTCGCATCCGGGTGACAATCCGCAAACGGAATGTAGGGCTTGATATCGTAGATGGGCGTGCCGTCGCGCAGATCGGCCCCCAGCACATGGATGATGGGGCCATCGTCGGTGGGCTCGACACGATCGAGCTTGACGCAGGTAAGCCCGATGGGATTAGGGCGAAACGGACTGCGCGTGGCAAACACGCCCACATGTGCGGCTCCGCCCAGACGCGGCGGGCGCACGGTCTTCGACCACTTGACGTTGGTGCCGGACCTGTCCTGCGACTTGGCATCGGTAGCTATATCCTTAGCCGTGCCGCCGGGCGTTCCGTTTTCGAAGCGCCACAGCAGCCACAGGTGAGAGAAGGAGTCCAGGCCCTCAACTGCTGCATTGGAGGCAAATTCCGGCTCAAAAACGATGCGTCCCTGCAGATGGGGCGCCAAAAAGCTGTTGCGTGGAATGCCAAACTTCTGCGGCAGATCGGTATGTATGTGTGCAATAGGTTCCATGCCGGTCATTGTACGGCATGGAGGTGTGGGGCGTTGCGCGCAATTCTTCGCCGCGGTCCCCCGTCGCGCAACCAACGGTTGCTTGGAAGGGCACCTGCTGCCGCGTATGCTTAAGCCATCAACCAGCAGAAAGGAGCCGCTATGGCCTTTGCAGAAAAGCTCATCGCTGTCCGTCGCGCCCATCACCTTACCCAAGAGCAGCTCGCCGCCAAACTCTTCGTCACACGCCAAGCCGTCAGCCGTTGGGAGCGCGGCGAGGTCACACCGGGCATCGACATGATGAAGCTCATCGCCGCCGTAACCGGCGAGCCCCTGTCCCACCTGCTCGAAATGCCCGAGCATTATTGCCAGAGCTGCGGCATGATACTCACGCCCGACGACTGCGGCACCGATGCCACGGGCGCCACGACCGACCATTACTGCAAGTGGTGCTACGACCACGGCAAGTACACCTACGCCACCACCATGGAGGCGATGATCGAGGATTGCGCCCCGCGCCTGGCGCAAAACACCGGCATGTCGCTCGACGAAGCCGTCTCGCTCATGGGCGCCGTGCTGCCGCAACTGGAGCGCTGGCGCACCGTGCAGGAAAACGAGGAACGCTACGGCACCGAAGCCCGGAAGCGCTACGGAGACGAAGCAATCGACACAGCAAACGAAGCGCTGCTGGACATGGATCCTCAGACATGGAACGACATGAAGGAACTTGAACGCGCCATTCTGGGCCAACTCTCGATTGCCATGGGCGACGGTGATGCGGATGGAAGCGAGGCTCGCAAGCTTGTCGCGATGCATCGTCGCTGGATTGCTCTCAACTGGGGACGCAAACCCCAAGACGAAGCATACCTGGGCCTCGCCCACGGCTACCTCGCCGACCAGCGCTTTGTTGACTACTACGACAAGCCCTGCGGCACCGGAGCTACGGCGTTTCTGGTCCAGGCCATCGAGTCGTCTTTGGCGCGTGCATAGACCGCGGCGGCTTTGGGTATTTCAATCGAAACCTCAACCGATTGGAGACCTATGGCTACTAATCATGAGCTCACGCTGTACGTTATGACCGGCTGCCCGTATTGCATAAAAGTCAAGCGATTCCTTGCCGATAACGGTGTGACCATTCCCGAGCGCAATATCTCGACCGATACCGAAGCCGAGCAGACACTCATCGCCGTCGGCGGAAAGCGCCAGGTTCCCTGTCTGCTCATTGACGGAGAGCCGCTCTACGAGTCGAGCGACATCATCGCATGGCTGCAGGAGAATCTGCTCTAGTACGCACGCTCTGTCCGTCCAGGGCCCCAGCCCATACGACCCAAACATGTACACCAGCATCCAAAGTCGACATTTTTCGACATCTTTGGATGCTGGCGTACAGCTTTTGGGTAGTCATGGACGCTCTTAGCCGGCTAATTGTTTGAGGCGACCTTTGGATTATGGCTGTTTGACGCCTCTGGAAAGGTTTCCGAGAGGGCTGTGGTCAAAAAAGGGCAAATATGAGTACTGCTACCTGTTTAGTAGCAGCGATTTTGATCACTTCAGGAACTATTCAACGTTCCATACGTCCGTAGACGACGCTATTTCTCCTCATATGTTCAATAAAAGTAGCTCCTAATGGGAACAAATCTCATCAGGAGCTACTATTTATAGCAAAATAAATGCAACTATAATGGCAACAGTACTCATATTTGCCCTTTTTGACCACGACCCTCCAGAATAGCCGCTGAGGACGACACTAAATGACAAAATCCGGCACTTGGACGTTCTTATATGACTAGTCATTGAAGGACACCTAACGACTACTCCCATTCGCGACACACTGTGTCGCGAATTAAGCTGGTCCCATTATCGAAGACCAGTGAGAGCTCCTGCTCAGAATCTCGATAGCTTAATAAAGCGCTCCCCTCCGGAAGTTCAATGAGCATCCAAATTCCAGGCTGAAAAGCAAAGGAGTATCGAAGCCGTCAATGCTCATTTCCTATCGAACACGCGGGTCAAAACAAGCTAATTAGCCTGATAAACTGTTTGTATTTTTAAAACAAAACTGTATACAAAAAGAGTATCCGTTGACCTCTGCTCGACATTATGCCGATCGATAGGAGGCGCTATGGACGCTAAGCAGCTCGAAAAGATGATGGGATTTGCCCCTGGAGAGTTGGAGAAAACCGCGGAGGCATACGAAAAAGATGAGTGGCCGAAAGGTCGCGCCATCAAGTTGGGAAGGCCACCAATCTCTGATGAGCCGAGCGTCGTTTTATCAGCACGTGTGGGCGAATCGGTTCTTGAAGCGTTTGATGCAAAAGCAAAGCGCCATGGGCAAACACGTACGGAGCGACTCAGGGAGCTCATCACACTCGATGCGATGATTGCCTAGTCACCCTCCGAACTCAAACATGTACGCCAGCATCCAAAGTCGACATTTTTCGACATCTTTGGATGCTGGCGTACAGTTTTTGCGGGTAGTCATCGGGGACGTTCTTAAATGACTAGTCGCTAAAGAACGTCCCCGATGTCTAACTAGCCGCGGAAGCGAGCTATGGGTGCGAGTGGCTGCTCGCGAAAGACCCGCTCGACGGCGGCGCGGTATTCGTCGACCTTTTTGGTCTTGCGTACGATCTTGTGGACGGTAGCGGGATCAGCGAAAGCGCACTTGGCGTAGAACCACCACTCCTTCATGCGGAAGACCGCATTGCCGCCAATCTCTTCTGCATATGCCGCAAACAGCGTGTCGTGGAAACGCTGCAGCTCGGCTACCGTGGCAGCAGGGCCACCCTTAACCATGCGAGCCAGAGCAGGATTCGCAAGCAAGCCACGCCCCAGCATCACATGGCGCGTGTCGGGATAGGCCTCCGCCAGCGCGTCCATATCCTCAAGATCGAAAATATCGCCGTTATAGGCCACCGGAAACGGCGCACGCTCCAGCGTCTCGCCGTAAAACTCCTTGCGCGGCGAGCCCGTATAACGGTCCTTCTGTACGCGCGGGTGCACAATCAGCTCTGCCAACGGCATGCGGCAATACAGATCGAGCACACGTTCATACTCGTCATCGCGTTCCAACCCCAGCCTGGTCTTTACCGATACCGGCAACGGCGACCGCTCGCACACATCGCTTAAGAACGCCTCGAGCTCGTCGAGATTGCGCAAGAAACCCGAGCCCTTGCCCT
Organism: uncultured Collinsella sp.; assembly: GCA_958419975.1. Lineage (GTDB taxonomy): Bacteria > Actinomycetota > Coriobacteriia > Coriobacteriales > Coriobacteriaceae > Collinsella. The sequence goes on along the minus strand of CATZIG010000154.1, from coordinate 1,227 downwards.
TGGCGACAACCGTTCCCGAAGGGCAACCCAAGTTGAGATTGACCTCGCGGTAGCCCATGTCGGCGAGCACCTGTGCCGCCCACACAAACTCGTCCGCGTTCTTGGACATCAGCTGAGGCACTACGTTGAGCCCCTGGTTATTGGCAGGATCGATCTCCTTAAACGCCTTGCCGCCAAAGCGATTTCCCACCCGCGGCGGCGGCAAAAACGGCGTGTAATAGCAATCGAGCGCGCCGAAGCACTCCGCATGCACGCGACGGAACACATGCCCGGTTATCCCCTCCATAGGGGCCAACGATAGAATCATCTACTCTTCTCTCATATCAACGAACGTGACAAAGGGACTGTCCCTTTGTCGCATTATTCGGAGCGCAGGGCTTCGACGGGGTCCTTCTTGGATGCGCTGCGGGCAGGCAGCAGGCCGGCAACAACCGTCAGCAGCACCGAAATTGCAATGAGCACCAGTGCATCCTGCACGGGCAGGCTCATCAGGTTGGGGACCTGTTTGGCCGCAAGCGCCCAGGCATTAACCGGGAAGCTCACGAGTACCACGACGACAATAGCAAAGACGCCGGCAATGAGGCCTTCGATAAAGGTCTCGGCATTGAATACGTTGGCCACGTTGCGCTTCGACGCGCCGATCGCGCGCAGGATGCCAATCTCCTTTTTGCGCTCCAGCACGCTGATGTAGGTGATGATACCGATCATGATGGAGCTCACGACCAGGCTGATGCTCACGAATGCGATGAGCACCAAGCTGATGGTGTTCACGATGTCGGTCACCGAACCCATGATGATGCCCATGTAGTCGGTGTACGAAATTACCCGATCATCATGGCCGGCGGCTTTGACCTGCTTGTTGTACGCATCGATGTGATCGAGCACGCGCTCCTTGGCCTCAAAGTCGCGCGGGAAAATCTTAACCGAGATGGGGTCCGCCTCGTCCGCATAGCCCAACGTGGTCAGATTGTTGTCGTAGGTGAGCTTCGACGCCTTCGCATAGCTCATCATGAGCGAACTCAGGTCCTCGGCGTCCATGTTGAAGTGGATGGCACGAGCAAAGGCGCTCGCATCCACACGCATAGCGCTCGCCAGGTTGGCAAAACTCGACGACATCTGCGTCGCCATCTGGTCCATAAGCCCTGCCGCGCCCGCCTTGAGCTGAGCTGACACCGTCGCCGCAATCTGATCGCTGATCGACTTCATCACCTGATCCATAGCCTGCTG
>CATZIG010000153.1 GCA_958419975.1 uncultured Collinsella sp. | reverse complement strand
GATGCAACAGTTGAAAGACACTCTGCACCTGCTGGACTATAAGCACTGGTATTACGGCCATTTTCACCGAGACGGCAACCCGGACGAACGGCACACGGTGCTGTATGACCGAATCGTGAGACTCGGGGACAAACTCCTGCCGTGGGGTGCGTACTGATGACGGTCTATGTGACAGGCGACGTGCACGGCAGGGCCGAGTACGGGTCCAGCAGATTCGCCTTCAAATCTTGGCCGCTGGGGCGCACGCTGACGCGCGATGACGTGGTGATCGTGGCCGGCGACTTCGGCTTTGTCTGGGACGGCTCGAATGCTGAGAGGTATTGGCTCGATTGGTTTGAGTCAAAGCCATGGACCACGTGTTTCGTAGACGGCAACCACGAGAACCACCGGATGCTGGCAGAACTGCCGGTGCGGGAGTGGAACGGTGGCCTCGTCCATGAGGCGCGACCGCACGTGCTGCACCTGATGCGCGGAGAGGTGTTCGATATCGACGGGTTCACAGTCCTTGCCATGGGCGGCGCCGCGAGCAACGACAGGCAGTATCGCAAGGAGGGGAGGAGCTGGTGGCCCGAGGAGATGCCGAGCGAGGAAGAGATGGACCACTGCCGCGCCTCGCTCAACCGCGTAGGCTGGAGGGTCGACTACGTGGTGAGTCACGAGGCTCCTGCTGCCCTGGCTAGAGAGCTGTGCCGCGAGCGCGGACGTGAGTGCGGCGGGGATACGCTGCAAACTTTCCTGGGCGAGCTCGACGGGCGGCTCGACTATCGCATCTGGCTCTTCGGGCATTACCACGGCGACGAATGGCGCGACGACAGGCATCGCCTGGTCTATCGAGACATCGTGCCGATCGAAAGTGCTGCGCCCGGTTCTCAGTTCTAGAAACCCCCTAGAAATGCTCTAGAGGGTTTCTAGAAAATTAGATGCTATGCGACCTACTCATCCTTCATCTGGGTCATGGCCTCGACCTTGGCCTCGGCCGCGGCTGCCCGCTGCTCGGAGGCGGCGAGGCGGTCCTTGAGGGCGGCTACCGCGGCCATCAGGTCGTGCTGGGCCAGGAGCGCATCGCTCAGCTCGGCCTGGGCTTTCAACGCGGCGTCACGCTCGACGCGCAGGCGCTCGATCTCATCGGCCATGGCTTCAGCCTCGGCGCGGAGCTGAACGACCTGCCTGCCGAGCTCCTTAGCACGGGAGAAGTACCTGACGCTTGCGGCGTGGAGCTCGTTGTTCTCGAGCTCGAGGCTCGCGGTATCGAGCTCGAACTTCTCCTCTATAAAGGCAATCCGCTCATTGCAGTCGGCCTCAAGTCTTTCGTTCCGATCCGTCGCCTCGACGAGCTTGCGGCTGAATTCATCCACCTGGGCCATGAGCAGTGCGTTCTCGGTCATGAGGTTGCCCGTCTCGCGCAGCAGCTTCTCCCGCCATGTCGCCTCGATCCGCTCGGCGGCCTCATCGAGGACGGACTTCACGCCGGGCGTCTCGCTGATTTTTCTCTCGTTTGGGTTGTCTGTCATCGTGCGGCACTCCAATCAACAATGGGCATGGCTCCGCCATGCCGTACGGCTGGGAACAAATACGCTGCCGCTGTTGAGTTGTGTTTGTCCTGCGCTTGGTGAGTTCTAAAAGCGTCTCAAGTCATACGTTCATGCAGGTTTTCGGTTGGAGAAATACCGCACGTTTTCATGGTATCACGCGCCTTAAAGACCATGAATGGACGGCCATATCGATTCGTTGTAAATGGCTCCTACGACGTGTTGGTGGCGGGAGAGTGATGGCGTTAAAGATGTCGAGAATGATTATGGGATTGTTTTAGATGCGGGCATGAAAAAGGGTCGAATCGAAGTGTCTGGCCGGACGCCAATTGTCCGGGAACTGTTTCGGTTCGACCCTGTTTCATTTTACATCCGCGGCATGCTCTTATAGACGCCCGGCGATTACCGACCTTCACGACCTCGATAGTCGGGCTATGGACTTAAGATTTCTTGGGCTCCCAGCCGTTTTCGATTGCGGCGGGGTAGACTGCGGCGTAATTAAGCATCCAGCTGCCATCGCCCGCTTTTTGAATAAACCCTTTATCCTTCAAAGAGGTATAGGCCCGGGAGATCGTGTTCTTACTCAGGTGGTAGCGCTCCTCAATCCATTTGCTTTTTGCGTAAAAGCCCATGGCTCGTTTGTTTTTGGAAGGATTTCCAAGCTTCCATACTAGGCCGAGGATGAGGCGCTCGGCAGCGACAGTGGTGGCACAACACGCCCAGTCGGGCACCGAAATAAAATTCGCGTTATCCATTTTCCTTCTAATCTCTCGTTGCTCAGTAACATCATCGGAATATTTGTCGGAAATCGACGGTAGCTCGCTCATGTTTACCGCCTAGTCAAGGTGGGCGGTACGACCTTCGAGCTGCTTGAAAAGTTCGTAGAACGAGCTTTCAAACATGTAATTCGAGCGATGGATTTGGATGAGCTTGCCGGACTCGCGCATAAACTTGCGCGCGGTATTTTCGCTCCAGCCAGTGAGTTCGCGGATATCGTTAACGCGGAGCAACCGATCGCACTGAGCGGCACCAGTGGGGAAAGTCGGTGTGGACGCCTGAGTGCTAATCTGTGGAGTAGCCATGATGAGCTATCCTTTCAATGAGGGCCCTCCCTGTGCTTGTAAGACTTACCAGGTTCATAAGCACTTGGGGGGCCGGTTTTTATGACTACATGCGTAGCCATCTGACAGCTTTAGAATCTATTAAAACTCATTAGATGTCAATCAAATAAAGCGTCTACCTGCGGAAATAGTAGTATAGTACCGTAATATTATTGATGAAACGATGAATGAATAACATGCTATTTCTCGCTTTTCTGTATATAGGCGTTGATGAAGTCTTCGTAGCCTTTAACTGCTTTTATTTCTGATTGTTGAACGAGGCTTGTATACGTTTTGAGCGTGATATTGGGGTCCGCGTGGCCAAGAATACCTTGCACGCTTCTAACGTCCGATCCGTTCGCCAGCATAAAAGTGCTTACACAATGCCTGAGCTGATGCGGGCAGATGCCCTTATATAGTTTTCCGCCAGTCGAATTGTTCGGCTCATAGATTCCAAGATTGCAGCTAACTGCGAAATCGCGAAACCAATGGTTGAAGATGTAGTTTTTCATGTGACAGACAGTAGGGACCCCCTGCTTGACAGCAATATCGCTAATGATGGGAGTGCTGCCAGTCTGGGACAGCCCCAGAGAGGCCAGGAGCTCTTTTTGTATGGCTGACCATGATTGAAGACGTTCGGCCAAGGTTTCTCCAACGGGGATTTTGCGTTGGCTTTCTTGTGACTTGGGTGCCCTCAGTTCGTGGTCGTTGGTGTACTGCCTGTCAATTTTCAAGGTTTTATTGGCAGGGTCCCAATCGCGCCATTCGAGGCCCAGCATCTCGCCTTTCCGCATACCCGTATACACTAGTACTAGCGTACCAACAGCTTCGGCGGTGAGCTCGATGTGTTGAAGATGTGTGCATAGGGTAGCTACTTGGTCGATTGTCAGTGATTCTCTTTTGTTGCGTGGTCTGCGAACATGAACGGTAGCGCAGGGGTTTCGGTCAATTATTCTCTTTGCGACTGCATTCGACAGAATCTGACGCAGTTTCGAATTGATTCGTACAAGCTCTGATGGTTTGTATTTTCCCGTACGACGAGCTTCGGCATATGCTTCTTCGATTAGATCGGGAGTTAGCCCCTCTATTGTCTGAAACGCACCGAATAGGTCTTCGATATGCCTGCAATCGTACGCTTCTCTTTCATAGCTCGTTGGCGCAAGCTCGGTGTCCCTATTTTCATGAAAGGCCCAGCAGTAGGACGCAAGCAAAGTGGGCTTTTTAGTTTTAGTGATCGTGCCAGAGGAGTTGATTTCAGCCAGCTTGGCCTGCATTGCAGCCTTAGCTTCTGTTTTAGTCTTGCAACGAACCGTATAAGTTGGGGATCGTTTGTAGCGCCCTGTCTTCGGGTCCTTGACTCCAAGGGAAAAATAATAGCGATAGGTGTTAGGTGATCTCTTGTCTTTCCAACACGTGCCTCTTCCGCTAATTAGTGGCTGTTCTGACATCTTTGCACTCCGTTTCTTTGAATAGTTTTCAACAATTCATTGAGTGCAGTTTAGCTAAAGCCGTTAGTAATATGTTTGTAAAAGCATAGGCGCAGCTACCGGAGGCAAAAGACACAAACTGCTATGTTTATCTGCGGTTATATGATGTTCAATGATGCTTGATGAATGGTAGGGGGTAGCATTAAATCATATCTCCTAAAGCGGGTGTCGACGGTTCGAATCCGCCCGGGGGCACCAGAAGATTATGACGGCGTCGCGAGAGCGGCGCCGTTTCTGGTTTGTGGGAGCTGTCGGCGGATTCGGACCGTCGACACCCGCGTCACCAATTTCCCCGCGGGGGGAGTTTTCGAATCCGCCGGGGGCACCAGAGGATTATGACGGCGTCGCGAGAGCGGCGCCGTTTCTGGTTTGTGGGACCGCCGGTGGATTCGAGCCGTCGACACCCGCGTCACCAATTTCCCCGCGGGGGGAGTTTTCGAATCCGCCCGGGGGCACCAGAGGAATATCGAGCCCGGTACCGCTATGGTGCCGGGCTCTTCTGGTTCATGTCATGTCAAAAACGAAGCGCCCGCTTGCTGGGGGAGCAAGCGGGCGCCTGTGAGCGAATATGTTTGCGGCGAGAGCCGTGATGAGCGGTGGGGTGGCGACTAGTTGGTCGTACCGGAATCGTCACCCGTGCCCGAGCCAGAGCCCGAACCCGAGCCAGAAAGTGCGACCGTCAGCGTGATCGTGCTGTCGGTGGACTGCTTGCCGGTGGGGGAGACGCCCGTAACGGTGGCATCCTCGTTACCGCTCACGGGATTGCCGTTCTGGTCACAGAAGCCAATGTTATAGAAACCGGCGTTGTTGAGCGCGGTAACGGCGGCGGAGATGCTCTTGCCGTACAGGTTGCCCGGGACGGTGGCCTTGCCGGACTTCTTGGCAATGACGACGGTAATCGTGGCGCCGGGC
>CATZIG010000152.1 GCA_958419975.1 uncultured Collinsella sp. | reverse complement strand
AAGATCCGCGCCGTGCAGGCAGCAAACACGAGCCAAACCGCGTCTATCACCTGGCCTACGCCGGGCTCGACATATCTTTTACGGTCGACGAAACCCAGCTAACCGTAGTCGCCGTCAACGACGCACGAGACTAACCAGCCATTCGTCCGCACCCGTCAAATTAAGCGCCAAACCCCGCGCCAAAACCGCCCACGCTGGTGGACAATAACGCCTACCAAAACAATCACTCTGCACGGGGGCTCAGCATGAAATACGACTTTAGCTCGCTTATCGACCGCCACGGTATGGACTCCATAGCCGTTGACTCCTGGGGTGAGATCCCCGGTATGGCTCCGAACGCACCCGACGAGGGCTTCGACCGCATTCCCATGTGGGTGGCTGACATGAATTTTGCCACGGTGCCCACGGTCCAGGAACACATCATTCAGCGTGCCCAGCACCCCATGTTCGGCTATTTCAATCCGCGCCCCGAGTACTTCGACCGCATCATCGAATGGCAGAGCCGCCGTAACGGCGTCGAGGGCTTGGCGCCGGAGCACATCGGCTACGAAAACGGCGTGCTGGGCGGTGTCGTGTCGACGCTGCGCGCGTATGTCCAGCCGGGCGATGCGGTGCTGGTCCACAGCCCTACCTACATCGGCTTTACCAAGTCCATCGAAGCCGCGGGCTATCGCATTGTCCACAGCCCGCTTAAGCTCGACGACCAGGGCGTGTGGCGTATGGACTTTGAGGACATGGAGTATAAGCTCGCCCAAAACCACATCCATGCCGCGGTGTTCTGCTCACCGCACAATCCCTGCGGCCGCGTATGGGAGCGTGACGAGATCGAGCGCGCCATGGACATCTATCGCCAGCACGATTGCGTGGTGATCTCGGACGAGATTTGGTCCGATATCATCCTGCCGGGACACAAGCATATCCCGACGCAGTCGGTGAGCGAGGATGCCCGCATGCGCACGGTTGCCCTCTATGCGCCGAGCAAGACGTTCAACTTGGCGGGTATGGTCGGCAGCTACCACATCATCTACAACGAGACGCTGCGCGACCGCGTGTGCGCCGTGTCCAACAAGACTCACTACAACGAGATGAACGTCCTCTCCATGCATGCGCTTATCGGTGCCTATCAGCCGCAGGGCTACGAGTGGGTGGACGAGCTCAACCAGGTGCTTGCCGGCAATATCGAGTACTTCTGCACGTATGCAGAAAAACACTGGAAGGGCGTCGCGTTTTCGCGTCCGCAGGGCACGTACATGGTGTTTCTGGACTGCACCGAGTGGTGCCGCGAGCATGGCCGCGATATTCAGTGGCTGCTCGACGAGGGGGCGCGCGTAGGCGTGGGATATCAGGACGGCCGCCCGTTCCACGGGCCCTGCCACATTCGCGTGAATCTGGCGCTGCCGCTTTCGCGCGTAAGGGAAGCGTGCGACCGCCTGGACCGCTACGTTTTTAATGCACGGTAAGCGTGCGCTGCATGCGGGGTCTTCTGCCAAGTCGGCCGGAAGGCCCCGCATGGTAAAACGTCTGTAACCATTGGGTACTCGTGTGGTTTTGTTTGCTATTATCTTTAACCATTTCAGTCTGTAAACAGGATCGTCTGGAGTTCGATGAAAAGACCCCGTCGCTCGGTTGTCATTTCGTTGTTTGTCGCGCTTGCGGTGGCGAGCGCCTTTGTCGTAGCGATAGCTAGCTGTTCTGGGCGTAATGACGAAGCCTCGACGTCTGCATTAGAAGGTCTGGACGCCTCGCAAGTTAAAGACGACGACCTTAAGACGCTCAACGTCGGCAGCGACCTCTATCCACCGTTTGTGTATACCGACGAGTACGGCGATATCGTTGGCCTGGATGTCGAGATATTGACCGAGGCTTTGGCCCGCATTGGTTATAAGCCAAAATACCAGCTGATCGATTGGGAAAAGAAGAAAGAGCTGCTGGCGAGCGGCGAACTCGATTGTGTCATGGGCAGCTTTAGTATGACGGGTCGCGAAAACGAATATCGTTGGGCCGGCCCGTACCTTGCGAGCCGCCAGGTGGTCGCGGTCGATCCCCAGAGCGATATCTACACGCTTGCCGATCTTGAGGATAAGATCGTGGCGGTTCAGTCCACCACCAAGCCCGAGGACATTTTGCTCAATCGCACAAATGAAAACGTTCCGCAGATCAAGGAGCTCTACAGCTTTTCGGACGGTTCATACCTGAACCCGGCGCTCGTCGAGGGCCTGGTCGACGCTATCGCCGCGCATGAGTCCTCGTTCCTCACCTACGAAAAAGACTATGGTGTGACATATCGCATTTTGGATGAGCCGCTGCTAGAGGTCGGTTTGGGCACCGCTTTCGATATCAACGATACGCGCGGCATCGACGTCAAGCTCACTCATGCCTATCAAGAAATGCTTGCCGATGGCACCATGGAACGTCTGGTGTCAAAGTACTTTGATGACCCTTCGCCATTTTTGAATGTGGAGGGTCTGTCATGATCGATGCGCCTGACCACGCCGTAGAGGAGCGGGGCAATCGTTCGGCAGGGGCATGGCTCCTTGTCGCTCTGCTGGGGATAGTGCTCTCGGTTGCTGCCGGCATGATGAGCTACGGTTACATGACGGCCCAAGCCGAGCAGCGCTTTGCCGACGTTGTCGATTACGTGGCGACGCAGAGCCTTTCCTACGATGCATTCAATAGCGCCTATACGACCAAAAACCTGATACGCGTTATGGAGATCGCCGGAGAGGCTGCCCGCGATATGGAGCGCGACGGTTCGGTGGATAGCGCCATGCTGGAGCAATACGCCGACCAGTTCAACGTGAGCGCGCTGATCGTGACAGACGCATCGGGCAATTTGGTGTCCGAGTCCTCGACGGGCGATGTGGGCTACGAGTCGCTCGCTACGTATCTCAAAGAATCACCCGTGCTGGAGGTGGCAACTCATCCGCTTAAGTCCTATACCGTCCGCATCACGCTTGCGGATGATTCGGTCGCAGACATTGGCTGCGTGACTCGGCAGGATGGCGAGGGCATCGTTATCGCGGTAAGGCATCAGAGCGCGAAGGCGGTTGCAAGCAATACACTCAAACTGCAGAGTTTGCTCGAAGGCTATGAAACTATCGATAGCGGCAATATCGTGATCGAAAGCGACGGCAAGGTCGTTGCGACCAATGCCGTTGAACCCACTGTATTGGGCGTATTCGATCTGCCTGCGATGGACGTCTTCATTGTCGACGGTATTAAGGATCGATGCCTGGCCGGTAAGGTCAAATTGATTAACGCCGACGGCGAGTGGTATTTGGGTACATTTGGAAAAGCGCACAAATTCTATGTGTACACCTATGCTCCGGCGCGGCGTTACTTCGAGGTCGTCGCGGCTGTTGCTGCCGGCGTGCTGGCGCTCTACAGCGGTTTTATAGCCGTTGTTGTGATGGTGCGTCGCCGCGCTGATCGCCGACGTTTGACGGACTTGCTGCAGCAGGAGCGCGACTATGGCGACAAGCTGGCAAAGGCGGCGCGTGAGGCCTCGTCCGCCAACTCGGCAAAGACGGAGTTTCTGCGTCGCATGAGCCACGATCTGCGCACGCCTATCAACGGCATTCGCGGCATGGTCGAGGTTGGCGATGCCAACGCGGACGATCTGCAAAAGCAGAACGAGTGCCGCTCAAAGATTTGGACGGCATCGGGACTGCTGCTCGACCTTGCCAACGAGGCCCTGGATATGAGTCGCCTGGAGAGCGGGCAGGTCGACCTGAACCTCGTACCCACAAATTTGGTGGCACTTAACGGTGAAGTGCGCGATATTCTGGAGCGCCAGGCCGAGGAGCGTCTGGTGACAATTATCTGCGACCAGCAGACGCTTAATCATCCCTATGCGCGGGTGAGTGTGACGCACCTCAAGCGCTTGTTGCTCAATATTGCCGGCAATGCCGTCAAGTACAACCGCCGGGGCGGTTATGTTCGCCTGGTGTGCCGCGAGGTGGAGCCAGCGGATGGCGTTCCCGTCTATGAATATACGATCGCCGACAACGGTATTGGCATGAGCGAGGAGTTCCAACAGCACCTCTACGAGCCGTTTTGCCGCGAGGAGCAACAGGTGGAAGGCGCTTCATCGGGAACTGGCCTGGGCGCGCCTATCGCAAAACAGTTAGTCGAGCTTATGGGCGGAACCATGAGCTTTACGAGCGTCTTGGGGCAGGGGACGACGTTTACCATCCGCCTGCCGTTCGAGAAATGCAAACGCTCCGAGATTCCTCAGGCAGTTCGCGCGGATGCGGGCGATGGTGATGCGCTCCAGGGCTTGCGCGTTTTGCTCGTAGAGGATAACGATCTGAATGCCGAGATCGCGCAGTTTACGCTCAGCCGTGCCGGTGCTGTCGTGACGCATGCTAAGGATGGCGAGTCTGCCGTTGAGGCGTTTGCTGCGAGCGCACCGCACGAGTACGACGTGGTGTTGATGGACATCATGATGCCTGGCATCGATGGCCTTGAGGCCACGCGTCGGATTCGAGCACTCGATCGCGAGGATGCCGCGACCACGCCGATTATCGCCGTGAGTGCCAACGCCTTTGCCGACGACCGCAGGCTTTCGCGTGAGGCGGGCATGGATGCGCACCTGAGTAAACCCGTGAGCTCGCAGGAGCTCGTTGAGGCGCTTGCACACATAACCGCCGACGCTTCATAAGCATATGGCCCGGTTCCAAGGTGGGTTGGAACCGGGCCATATTGCTATTTGTGAGTTTTGCTTTTGAGGCTTACTTTTCTTGAATCTGCTTGCCGCAGAGATGCTCAATCGTAATCTCGTAGAGCTGGACGCCCTTAATGTCCTTGGCGATTTCCTCTTCGACCTCCTCGGCAGAAGGGTAGTACTTAAGGGCGAGCTGGCGGACTTTGTCCTCGATAAACGCGGGGGTGTCATTCGCCAGGCGACAGCGGCCAAAGACCACGGTACTCATAACGTAGGGAGCCCAGTCACCGTCTTTGTACCACCCGTTGCCGTAAACGGTAAAGCAGACCTTGTCATCGCGCTTGAGTGCGTCGACCATGTGGCCGGCCCTGGCGCC
>CATZIG010000151.1 GCA_958419975.1 uncultured Collinsella sp. | reverse complement strand
ATCGTAGAAAACTCGCACGATCGCACTTTTCTTTACATCAACGCCAGAAAACTCGGTTCGAATCCCGCGTCGTTGCAATTTCTTGTCTTAATGCGAGTTCACTAATGTCGCAACTAAACTGGCGGAGGAGGAGGGATTCGAACCCTCGTGACCTTATACAGGCCAAACGGTTTTCGAGACCGCCGCATTCAACCACTCTGCCACCCCTCCGCGTGAGGTAAAAACAAAGCAGGCTCGAAGGCCTGCTTTGGAATTAACTGGCGGAGAGTCAGGGATTTGAACCCTGGAGACGCTTTTGACGCCTACACGATTTCCAATCGTGCTCCTTCGGCCACTCGGACAACTCTCCGTTAAATGCGAAAGTCAGTATACACGAGGAATCGCAAAGTGCAAACAGAAAAGTTGGCATTTTTTAAAACGCTTTGCCGCGCTTGGCGTTGCAGTGGGTTTGAGGTGCCAAAAAACGGCTTCCGACCAGCGTGGTTGATCAACTCAATTGTTCAAAAGGGGTATTTATAAGCGATTTGGCAATGAATTTAAAAATCTTTGGGTGGTGCTGTGGGCCACTGGTATGCATTTTGTGACCACAACCATGCGCCCGTTGACCTGCGACTTGGCTCAGCTTGTCCTCACGGCACCGTATCTTGTCCACAGATCCGTCAAGCTTTTGGTCAGCATTTGGTTGGAATGCGCTTGAAACGTCGTGCGAGTATGGGCATATGTGGAGGTCATGAGGTTGTAGCTGCATATTCTTGCAGCCTAGGAGGTTGAAAGATATTATTACCAAGTCTTTTCCTGCTTCAGGCGCACCTTCACGACCTGAAGCCACATTTGCCCAGAGGAGGTGACAATATGAAGGCTTATGAACTGCTGTTCTTTGTTGACCCGTCGCTCGACCCCGAGACTCGTCTCGCTGTTATGAAGCGTATCGATACCACGATCGCTGAGGGCGCTGGCAAGGTCGACTCCGTTGACGAGTGGGGCAAGCGCAAGCTCGCCTACGAGATCAACGACCTCACCGATGGTGACTACACCCTCATCAACTTCCACGCAGATCCTACCCAGATCGCCGAGCTTGATCGCGTCCTGCGCATCACCGACGCTGTGGTCCGCCACATGATCGTCCGTCGCGACGACCAGGAGTAAGACTGTCGTTTTGGACTGGGCTTGTGCCCCAAGAGGAAGTAGTGAGTTATGAGCATCAATCGAGTGAACATCACCGGTAACCTCACCCGCGATCCCGAGCTGCGCGCCACCGCCGGCGGAACCCAGGTTCTGTCCTTTGGCGTCGCCGTGAACGATCGTCGCCGCAACGCGCAGACTGGCGAGTGGGAGGACTATCCCAACTTTGTCGACTGCACCATGTTCGGCACCCGCGCCGAGGCCGTGAGCCGTTTCCTGGCAAAGGGAAACAAGGTCGCGATCGAGGGCAAGCTGCGCTACAGCTCTTGGGAGCGCGACGGCCAGCGCCGGAGCAAACTTGAGGTCATCGTCGATGAGATCGAGTTTATGAGCTCCCGTGGTGGCCAGGGTGGCTACGATCAGGGCGGTTACGCCCCCGCAGCTCCCGCGCCCGCAGCACGTCCTGCCGCACCGGTGGCTACGCCGCCCGCGGTCGACGTCTACGATGAGGACATCCCGTTCTAGGGGTTGTTCACCTATTTTTGAGTGAGAGGCGGCTTCGGTTCGCCGAAGTTGCCAAATGAAAGGTATTTTGACATGGCTAATGATTTTTCTGCACGTCAGCCGCGTCGTAAGTACTGCCAGTTCTGCAAGGAGAACACTGAGTTCATTGACTATAAGGACACTCAGCTTCTCCGTAAGTACATGACCGACCGTGGCAAGATCAAGCCCCGTCGCGTCACTGGCGCTTGCACGCAGCATCAGCATGACATCGCCAACGCCATCAAGCGCGCCCGCGAGATGGCTCTCCTGCCGTACACCGTCCCCGTGGTTTCCTCTCGTGGCAACCGCGACCGCGGCTAAGAAGGGAGACGCATCATGAAGGTTATTCTTCTCGATGAGATCAAGGGCAAGGGCGGCGAGGGTGACGTCGTAGAGGTCGCTCAGGGTTACGCTGAGAACTTCCTGTTCCCCAAGAAGCTCGCTGTTGCCGCCACCAAGGGCAACCTCAAGCAGCTTGACGAGCGTCGCAACAACATCGCCAAGCGCGAGGCCGTCCGTCTGGCTACCGCCAACGAGACCAAGGCTGCCTTCGAGGGCAAGACGGTCACCGTTGACGTCAAGGTCGGCGACGAGGGCATCCTCTTTGGCTCCGTTACCGCCGCTATGATCGCTGACGCCATCAAGGCTCAGCTCGGTATGGACATCGACCGCAAGCGCGTCGAGCTCGGTAAGCCCATCAAGGTTGCCGGTGCCCACACCGTTGCCATCTCGCTGTACCGCGAGATCAAGGCCGAGGTTGTCGTTCTCGTCGGCGTTACCGCCGAGGAGCTCGCTGCCGAGGCTGAGGTCGAGGAGGCCGCTGAGGCCGCCGAGGCCGAGACCGCCGAGGTCGAGACTGAGGCTGCTGCCGAGTAGCATTTGCTGCAACGCAACAATCTTGTTCTAAGAAGGGCGCTCTGGGAAACCAGGGCGCCCTTTTGTTTTTTTGCGCTGAGTGAGTGTCATGGTGAACGTTGCGTCAAAGTCCTATATACAGGACCGTTTATCCGTTTAGTTCGGTGATGATTGGCGGCGCGCGGCGCGTTTTGGGACCGTGGCTGATACTATGGATGCTCGCAAGCGATATGAATGAGGATGCTCATGGCATATGACGATAGGGAGACCGGGCTGACGGTCGAGGACCGCGGCTCAAAGTTGGGTCTTCCCCAAAACCAAGATGCAGAGGCCAATGTACTGGCCGCTATGCTGCTATCGCCCGAGGTGGTCGAAGAGGCCCAGGTCGAGCTGCAGCCCGATGACTTCTACCGGCCCATTCATAAGACCATCTATACCGCGATGGTCGATATGTACAACAGCCGCATCCCCATCGACTCCATCTCGCTAATCGATTACCTGCGAAGCATCAACAAGCTCGATGCCGTGGGCGGCGAAGCGTACATTTTGGAGTTGATGGGTCAGACCCTGTCGCTCGTCAACTGGCAGCACCATGCCGCCATCGTTCGCCGCGATTCGATGCTGCGTGAGCTGATCGGCGCCACCAACGAGATCAACGCGCTGGCATATAACGCCCCCACCGACACCAAAGAGGTCGTGGAGCTAGCCGAGAGCAAGCTGCTCAAGGTTACGGCGCGCGAGGTCAAGTCGAGCTACAAGACGCTGACCGAGTTTATGGTCGAGGCCTATAACGAGGCCGAGGAAGTGTGCCAGGCCGGTGGCCAGGCTGCGGGCGTGCCCACGGGCTTTCCGTCACTCGACCGTATGCTCATGGGCTTCCGCGAGGGCCAGCTTATCATCATCGGCGCCCGTCCTGCTGTAGGTAAGACGTCGTTCGCTCTGAACCTGGCACTTAACGCTGCCGCTGCTGGTTATACCGTCGGCTTCTTCTCGCTGGAGATGTCGGGCAAAGAAATTGCCCAGCGTCTGATTTGCGCCTACGCCATGATCTCGATCAGTGACTTCCGCATGGGCCGCATTAGCCCCGAACAGTGGGCCAATATCAACGAGGCTACGCAGACCTTGTCCAAGCTCGATATTCTGATTGACGATACGCCCGGCACCACAGTGACCGAGATTCGCGCCAAGAGCCGCCGTATGCTCCATAACAAGGAGAAGGCAATCATCATCCTGGACTACCTGCAGCTGGTGAGTCCTCCGCCGGGACGCCGCTCCGAGAGCCGTACCGTCGAGGTTTCGGAGATGTCGCGTGGTCTGAAGATCATGGCCAAGGAGCTCAAGATCCCGCTCATCGCGCTGTCGCAGCTCTCGCGTCAGGTCGAATCCCGTACCGGCAAGCGCCCACAGCTTTCCGACCTTCGTGAATCGGGCTCTATCGAGCAGGACGCCGATATCGTTATGTTCTTGGACCGCTCCGCCGACGAGGCCGAAGCCTCGCGCGACGATCGACCCGACGAGGGCGTTACGCGTATCGTCGTGGCCAAGAACCGTTCGGGCCCGATCGGCGACGTCGACCTGATGTTCCTGCCGGCATCCACCAAGTTCTATGAGCTTGATGGGGCACATGCCGAGGAGTAGGACAGGCACCCGTTGCACGGGTATACTGGGAATGTTTTGTGCTTCTGCGTGCCGGCGTGGCGCGTAGACAGTCCATGAATGTAAGGAGTAAACATGCCGTCAACCGTTTTGGTCGGTGCCCAGTGGGGCGATGAGGGCAAGGGTAAGATTTGCGACCTGGTCGCCGGCGACTTCGATGCCGTCGTGCGCTACTCGGGCGGCAACAACGCCGGTCACACCATCGTCGTCAACGGCAAGAAGTACGGCCTGCACCAGGTGCCCTCCGGCATCATGTATTCCGACCATATGTCGGTGATCGGTAACGGCTGCGTCGTCAACCCCAGGGTTGTCCTTGAGGAGATCGACATGTTCGAGGCCGACGGTATCACCACCAAGAACCTCAAGATCAGTGGCAACGCGCACATCATCATGCCGTACCACATCGATCTGGATGGTGCTTTTGAGCAGAAGCTCGGCAAGAAGAACATTGGTACCACCAAGCGCGGCATCGGTCCGTGCTACCAGGACAAGATGGCCCGCATCGGCCTGCGCATGCAGGACATGCTGGACGAGGCGCTGTTCCGCGACAAGCTGGAGACCGCTCTTGCCCGCGTGAATCCCGAGCTGGAGCTCATCTACCACCTGCCCACCTACACCGTGGACCAGATTTGCGACGAGTACCTGCCGATGGCCGAGCGCCTGCGTCCCTACATCACCGAGACGAGTCTGCTGCTCAACAACATGATCGATGAGGGCAAGAACCTGCTGTTTGAGGGCGCCCAGGCGACGCTGCTCGACATCGACCACGGCACCTATCCGTACGTGACGTCTTCCAACTGCACCGCCGGCGGCGCCATCACCGGCTCCGGCGTGGGCATGAAGAACGTCGACCGCGTGCTGGGCGTCATGAAGGCCTATATCACGAGAGTCGGCGGAGGTCCCTTTCCCACGGAG
>CATZIG010000150.1 GCA_958419975.1 uncultured Collinsella sp. | reverse complement strand
CGAGCGGGGGCTCCTGTCGTTTCCGTGCCCCTGGATTGGGTCATAGTGTCTGACTTTTGCTCCACCTGCGGCGCTGCCATTGTTGGTGTTATGGGGCGGTGCAATGGGGTCAGGTTAGTTTGCACCAAATATGTCCGACAAGAGGTTTGACGGATGTTTGGTTGGTGCCTGTTGATGGTCTGGGTATCGGGGAGGGCGGGCTCCGTTATAATCGCCTAGAACATTAAATG
Source organism: uncultured Collinsella sp. (assembly GCA_958419975.1). GTDB lineage: Bacteria > Actinomycetota > Coriobacteriia > Coriobacteriales > Coriobacteriaceae > Collinsella. The sequence goes on along the minus strand of CATZIG010000150.1, from coordinate 4,905 downwards.
GAAACGGGACGGGAGCCATATATGCGCCAGGGTTTCGACAACGCGAAGTATATCGAGCTGCAGGCTGCTCACATTAAGGAGCGCATCTCGCAGTTTGGTGGCAAGCTCTATTTGGAGTTTGGCGGTAAGCTGTTCGATGACTATCATGCGAGCCGCGTGCTGCCGGGTTTTGAACCGGACAGCAAGTTCCGCATGCTCAAGAGCATCGCCGACGATGTCGAGGTTATCATCGCGATCAACGCGAACCACATCGAAAAAAACAAGGCTCGTGGTGACCTCGGTATTACCTATGACGAGGATGTGCTGCGCCTGGTTGACCTGTTCCGCGGCAACGGCTTTGCCGTCGCGGCTGTGGTCATCACCCAGTACGCCGGCCATCCTGCTGCCGATGTGTTCCGCAACCGCCTGAACGCGCTCGGTATTCCCGCCAAGCTGCACTATCCCATCGAGGGGTATCCGCACGATGTCGATCTGATCGTGTCCGACGATGGCTACGGCAAGAACGAGTTTGTCGAGACCACCCGACCGCTCGTCGTGGTCACTGCCCCCGGTCCTGGCTCGGGCAAGCTTGCCACCTGCCTGTCTCAGCTCTATCACGAGCACAAGCATGGCACGGCCGCCGGCTATGCCAAGTTTGAGACCTTCCCGGTCTGGAATCTTCCTCTGACGCATCCGGTCAATATTGCCTACGAGGCCGCCACGGCTGACCTCGACGACGCCAATATCATCGATTCGTTCCACCTTGAGGCCTACAACAAGACCACAGTCAACTACAACCGCGACGTCGAGGCCTTCCCGGTGGTCCGTGCTCTGATGGAAAAGATCCTGGGCAAGAGCCCCTACCAGAGTCCTACGGACATGGGCGTCAATATGGTCGGCTTTGCCATCACCGATGACGATGCCTGCCGCGACGCTTCCAAGATGGAGATCGTCCGCCGCTACTTTACCGCGGTCGAAAATGTGCGCCGTACCGGCGTGGGCGATGAGCAAGTCGACCGTCTCAAGATTATTATGAAGAAAGCCGGCATCGATAAGAACTACTCACCGGCGCGCTCGGCGGCCCTCACCAGGGAGCAGCTGACGGGTGGTCCCGTGGGTGCCATGGTCATGCCCGATGGCTCCGTGGTGACCGGTAAGACCTCCACGCGCCTGGGCGCCGCAAGTTCGCTCATTATGAACGCCCTCAAGCATGTCTCGGGCGTCGACCTTGAGCTCGAGGTCATTAGCGATGAGGCGATCGAGCCCATCAGCAAGCTCAAGACGCATTTCCTGGGCAGCAAAAACCCTCGCCTCCACACCGACGAGACACTTATGGCGCTGTCGATCACCTCGGCCACGAGTGAGACGGCCGCTCGCGTCCTTTCGGGCCTGGAGCAGCTGCGCGGTTGCGATGCCTTCTTTAGCGTGATTATCTCGCCGACGGACGAGACGGTACTGCGCAAACTGGGTATCAACGTGTGCTGCGAGCCCAAGTTTGAGCGCCGCGGTTTCTTCCACCGCTAAGTTTGAAGCACCGCGGTAATTGCATTGCATTTTGGCCGTATCGGGTTGGCGCCCGGTACGGCTTTTTGATCAATAAAGCGCCTATTTCGGCGAAAAATAGCCGTTTACCTGCCTAGAAACAATTTGAGCGGTATACAATAACCGTAACTGTTTCATCCTTAGCGGGATGCCGCATGATGGATATTACCTGCCATCGTGAGGTGTGTCGGTCGCGCACGGCGCGTTAGATGCTCGTGCTCGGTTTGAGGAGGCTGCTATGGCGGGCAAGGGTCGTGCGAGTGTCAACGATATGAAGCGTGTCGAGGTGCTGGTGTTGATGGAAATCGACCAGCAAACCGAAGACAATGGCGGGCCGTATGGTTTCTCGCGCAAAACGCTTGCCGAGTGCGTGGGGGTTTCGCCGTATCGTGCCCGCGCCGCAATCGATCGCTTGGATTCCGAAGGCATGATTGATGTCGTCTCGCGTTATAGCGACGACGGCGGGCAGCTTGCAAATGGCATTTGCCTCACCGAACGTGGCGAGTGGTATCTTGAGGGCGTCCGTACCGGCATGCTCGTTCAAGAAATGCTTGAGGACGAGGTTGCTGATCGATAGCAGCATGTAACCCTTGCCACAGCGACGCCGCCTGGGAAACCGGGCGGCGTTTTGTTTCAAGATTGAGAAATGCAATCGCACGCGAGAAAAATTGCGAACGGTCCGCGGCGCGAGTATTACAATGAAGACCCGTAAGATGTGGATAAACAACTTCTACGGGAAGCGCAGGTAACTCAATATGACCAAGCATGTGTTCGTAACCGGTGGCGTGGTTTCGTCCTTGGGCAAGGGTATCACCGCGGCCTCGCTGGGCCGTCTGCTCAAGTCGCGTGGCTACAAAGTAACGATGCAGAAGGCCGATCCGTATCTGAACGTCGACCCCGGTACCATGAGCCCCTTCCAGCATGGTGAGGTCTTCGTTACCGAGGATGGTTACGAGTCCGACCTGGACCTGGGTCATTACGAGCGCTTTATTGATGAGAACCTGACCCGCGATTCCAACTTTACGACCGGCGCCATCTATAAGAGCTTGATCGCCCGCGAGCGTCGCGGCGACTTTTTGGGCGGTACCGTGCAGGTGATTCCCCACGTCACCAATGCCATTAAGGACAAGTTCCGCCGCATCGAGGAGCAGACCGGCTCCGATGTAGTCATCACCGAGCTGGGCGGCACGATTGGCGACATCGAGTCCCAACCGTTTGTCGAGGCCATCCGTCAGTACCGCAAGGAGGCCGGCTCCGAGAACGTCTGCTACATCCACGTGTCGCTCGTTCCCTATATCGCCGCCGCCCACGAGGTCAAGACCAAGCCCACGCAGCATTCCGTCAAGGAGCTCCGCAGCTTTGGTATCCAGCCCGATATCATCGTGCTGCGCTCCGACCACCATATCGATGACGCTATCCGCGGAAAGATCGCAAGCTTCTGCGACGTCGACACCGATTGCGTCTTTACCAACGAGGACTGCGCGAGCATTTACGATGTTCCGCAGCTGCTTGCCGAGCAGGACTTTGACCTGCGCATTTGCGAGCGCCTGGGTCTGGACCCGCGTGAGCGCGACATGAGCGAGTGGAACGAGTTCCTGCGCAAACAGAATCACGCCAACCATCACGCCGACAAGGTGAAGATCGCCGTCGTGGGCAAGTACACACAGCTGCCCGATGCGTACCTGTCGGTTATCGAGGCCCTGCACCATGCGGGCGTCTTCTACGATCGCCATGTGGACGTCCAGCTGGTCGACGGCGAGAGCCTCGACGAGCAGAATGTCTCCGAGGTTCTGGGCGACGCCTCGGGCATCCTGGTCCCCGGCGGCTTTGGCAAGCGCGCCCTGGAGGGCAAGATCCTCGCGGCCGAGTTTGCCCGTGAGCACAAGATTCCGTATCTGGGCATTTGCCTGGGTATGCAGGTGGCCGTGTGCGAATTTGCGCGCAACGTCGTCGGCCTTGCCGGCGCCAGCTCCTCCGAGTTCGATCCGGATGGCCCGTATAGTGTCATCGATCTGATGAGCTCGCAGGAGGACGTGACCGAGAAGGGCGGCACCATGCGCCTGGGCGCCTATCCGTGTAAGCTCGCCGCCGATACTCTTGCTCGCGAGGCATATGGCGAGGAGCTCGTCTACGAGCGTCACCGTCATCGCTTTGAGTTCAACAACGCCTTCCGCGACCAGCTCGAGGACGCCGGTTTGGTTATCTCGGGCCTGTCGCCCGACGAGCGCCTGGTAGAGATGGTCGAGCTGCCGCGCGACGTGCATCCGTGGTATGTGGCAACTCAGGCTCATCCCGAGTTCAAGAGCCGCCCGACCAACCCGCAGCCGCTGTTCCGCGAGTTCGTGCGCGCTTCGATCGGCCAGCACGAGGGTGTCGACCGTCTGCAGGTGACGCCCATGAACCTCGCTACGGACTAAGGGTGCCGTCGAATAAGGAACATACCGAAGCTACTCCCTCGTCGCTCGCCGTGGCGGCGGGGGAGTATCTCGATTGCCTCGCGGTCGAGCGGGGTTTGGCGCGCAACACGATTGCGGCCTATCGTCGTGACCTGACGACGTACTGCGCCTATCTGGAGCGGGCGGGTATTGTGTCTTTTGAAGAGGTGACCCGTCAGGTCGTGGAGGGCTTTGTTGCCGACCGTCGCGATGGGGGCTATTCCGATGCCTCGGTGGAGCGTGCGCTTGCGGCCGTGAAGGGCCTGCATGCCTTTTTGGTGCGCGATGGGGCTGTGGCCCAAAATCCAACGGCGGCGTTGCGCCTGCCTAAAAAGGCTGAGCGTTTGCCGGAGTATCTATCGGTGGAGGATGTCTCGGCGCTGCTCGATCAAGACTTCCCCGAGGGCGAGATGGGCTTGCGTGACCATGCCATCTTGGAAGTGCTCTATGGATGCGGTTTGCGTGTGAGCGAGTTGGTGGGACTCGATGTGGGCGATATCCATATCGACGATGGCTTTGTGCTCGTTCGCGGTAAGGGCTCAAAGGAACGCCTGTCACCGCTGGTGGGAAGCGCGGCGCGAGCTCTGACGCTCTATGTAACTGAGGGACGTTCTCGCTTGGCGGCCCATGCCTGCGGAACCGAGACCTCGGCGGTCTTTTTAAATAAGAACGGACGTCGCCTGTCGCGCCAGGCCGTGCATGCGATATGCGAGCGGTATGGGCGTCAGGTGGGGCTGGTGGGGCTCCATCCCCATACCTTGCGCCACTCCTTTGCCACCCACATGCTCGCGGGCGGTGCCGACCTGCGTGTGCTGCAGGAGATTTTGGGCCATGCCGATATTTCGACCACGCAGGTCTACACGCATGTCGACCGAACACAACTGACCGAGGTCTATCTGGCGGCGCATCCGCTAGCACATCGCTAGCACCTCGCTGAACTGCATATTTA
>CATZIG010000149.1 GCA_958419975.1 uncultured Collinsella sp. | reverse complement strand
GGCAGGCGCATAAACGGCGGCATCTCCCCCGTCGCGGCGCAGGCGGCAATCTGATGCAGGGCTCCGGCAACCGCATCGTCTGCCGCAGCGCCGATATGCCAGCGCGCGGCAGCCGTGACGGCCTCATTGGCATTGGCGACTGCAACGGAGTTGGGAACGGCATCGATCATGGGCAAATCGTTATCGGAATCGCCAAATACGGCCACCTCGTCGGGCGTCAGGCCCAAGGCGCGCGCCAGCTCCAGCGCAGCGCAGCCCTTGTCCCAACCATCCGGAAGGATGTCGAACAGGCGCACTCGGTTGTTGGGAAACACAAGCGAGAGTTCCGGCATCTCAACGGCAACGCGCTCGCGTAGCTCCGCGAGCTCCTCACGCGAACGGGCACTCCAGATATTCGCCTTAAACACCGGCGCGTCATCGACGACGGGACGGCACGGGGCCTCTTCGCCTTTGAGCCACGCATTGCCGCCCGACTCCATAGCGCGACGTACACGCTCGGGATTGCTCGTCACGCAATAGGCATCGTTACCCCAAAAGTCATCGCCCAGGCTGTAGACTTTTAGAAATGTATCGTCGGTTTCTTGCTCCAGATAGTCAGCCAAACGTATCAGAGCATCGTTGTCGATTGCGCGCGAAGCGACTACTTCGCCGTCGACAAACATCACCTGGCCGTTACAGAACGCACCGGTCGAAAAACACTCGGAACGGTTTTTGAACATCCAGCCCGTCGCGGACGGCTGACGACCCGAAACCGGCCCAAAGTGCAGACCCGCCGCCTGCATGGCATGAATACCCTCAATGGCGTAGTCGCTGGCGCCGTCATGCCCGGCTGGAATCAGCGTATCGTCCATATCGGTCAGCACAAGTTTGATCATAGAGTCCCCCAGTCATTTTCACCGCAACCATTGTAACGGTGCGCTAGTATAGGGAACAACAGATTCGATGCGGGAGTGCCGGCTGTGCAAACCACAAGGCTGAGAGGGCATGGGGCCCAATCCTTTGAACCTGTCAGTTAATGCTGGCGTAGGGAGCATGCCGCCTTTACAGGGGCGCTGTCTATGCACAGCGCCCCTTTTCTATGCCAAGGAGGCATGTGCAGTGATTGATTCGGAACAGCTTAAGCAACATATGGTCAAGGCCGTGGAGGAGATTCGCGCTACCAATCCGATGGCCGGCTCCATCACCAACACGGTGACGATCGACTTTGTCGCCAACGCGCAGCTCGCTGTGGGTGGATCGGCCGCCATGGTCTATCTTCCCGACGAGGGCGAGGCGCTCGTTGCCGGCGGCGGCGCCATCTATCTCAACATGGGCACGCTCTTCCCCATCTACGAGCAGACGATTCCCCGCGCGGCGAAGGTGGCACACGACGCCGGCAAGCCCTGGGTGCTCGATCCGGTGGGCCTGGGCATCGGCAGTCTGCGCGCCCAGTTGGTAAACGAGCTTAAGCAGTACAAGCCCGCCATCGTGCGCGGCAATGCCTCCGAGATCATTGCGCTCGCCGGCCTGTGGGGTCTTGAGGGCGAGGCGGCCGATCTGAGCCGCGTACGCGGCGTCGATACCACCGACACGGTCGACGCCGCCCGCGATGCCGCCGTGGCGCTCGCCCGCTACACCGGCGGCGCCGTGGTCGTCTCGGGCGAAGTCGACCTGATTACCGACGGCACGACCGTGGCCAAGTCCCACGGCGGCAGCCCGCTCATGTCCAAGATCACCGGCTGCGGCTGCTCGCAGGGCGGCGTGCTGGCCGTGTACGCCTGCGCCGCCGACCCGTTTACGGCAGCCGTCTGCGGCACCGCCGTCTACAACGTTGCCGGCACGCGTGCCGCCGCCGTCGCCGATGCCCCGGCAAGCTTTAAGGTCGCCTTTATCGACGAGCTCTACCGCGCGACCGCCCAGGACATCGCCGATAACCGACTCGAGCTCGAGGAGGCATAAGCCATGTCCGAGCCCACAACCAATACCGGCATGAACACACTCGTCGCCGTGGCCATCGCCCCATGCGGCACCGGCGATGAGCTGTCCGCCGAGGTCGCCGAGGTCGTGCGCGTCATTCGCGAGAGCGGCCTTCCCAACCGCACCACCTCGATGTTCACCGAGATCGAGGGCAACTGGGACGAGGTCATGCAGGTCGTGCGCGACGCAACCTTTGTGTTGGCGAGCAAGGGTATCCGCACCGAAGTCGTGCTCAAAGCCGATATTCGGCCCGGATTTACCGACACCATGACCGGCAAGCTCGAGCGCATGGAAGCGCAGATCAAAAAGCAGGAGGAAGCACGATGAGCATCCGCGACAACCTTGATATCTCGGCCTATCTGGTACTCGGCCCCGAAAACACGCTCGGGCGCCCCGTGGGCGATGTGGTGGCCCAGGCGCTCGACGCCGGCTTTACCTGCATCCAGGTGCGCTCCAAGGTGGCAAGTGCCCGCGAGATCATCGCGCTGACCGGCGACGCCGCACAGGCAATCGCGCAGGCCGGCAAGACCGGTCAGGTCGCCCTGCTCATCGACGACCGCCTGGACTGCGTGCTTGCTGCACGCGAGCAGGGCATTGCCGTCGACGGCGTGCATGTGGGTCAGAGCGACATTCCCGTCGAGGTCTGCCGCAAGCTGCTGGGCCCCGACGCCATCGTGGGTCTTTCGGCCCGTTGCGAGGAAATGCTCGAGTACGTCAAGACCGCCGACATGAGCCTGGTCGATTACCTGGGCATCGGCCCACTCCACGAGACCGAGACCAAGCGCGACTGCGGACGCGCGGCCGACGGCTCTATCATCACCAAGAGCTTTGAGGACCTGGCCGCACTCCACGCGGCAAGCCCCGTGCCCATCGTGGTGGGCGGCGGCGTCAAGACGGCCGACTTGCCGCAGCTTAAGGCAACCGGCGTCGATGGCTTCTTTGTGGTGAGCGCCGTCTGCAGTGCCGACGACCCCCACGCCGCAGCCAAGGAGCTCGTCGACACCTGGCAGCAAGCAGAGGCATAAGCCGAGCAGCTGATCCGCAGCCTCACATCTTTAGCAATGGAAAGCGCATCCCAGTTTGGACCTCCATTCCGGGATGCGCTTTCCGCCGAGTCCGCGGCAGTTTGCTCTACCCCGCTAGGTAGGCCTCCAACGCCGGCAAAGTCGCCTCCGCATCTCGACGACCGATCTGATAGATGCGCTCGAGCTCATCGGGCTCGCGGCACAGCGACGGCACTTTCACCGATTCGCTCGGACGCACCACAAAGATTTCGCCGGCAGCCTCGCGACGTGCCAGGTCATCGAGCGTGGCATTGTAAACCTCATGCCGATGCTCAAGCGCTGAGACAAACTCCGGATAGTGACGGAACACGCGACGCAGCATGGGCATCACGCTGTTGGGCTGCTTCACAAAGCCCGCCGGCTGCGTGAGTACCACGATATTGCGGTCATACCCCTGCGCAAACAGCCATGCACTGGGAATAGAATCAGCCACGCCACCATCCAGATACTTATGCCCGTCAATAGCAACGGGACGCGTCGCCACGGGAATCGCCGACGATGCCCGGATCCACTCGATATCCCGCTCGTCGCCATAAGGCAGGTCATGGTAGACGGCCTTGCCCGTCTCGATATCGGTGCACACGCACGTAAACCGCATGGGACAGGCGCGATACGCCTCCAAGTCAATGGGATCGCGCTCGATAGGCACCTCGTGATAGGCAAAATCGGCATTGAACATATCGCCGGTCCGCAGCCAGCTTGCTACACCCGCATAGCGCTTATCGGCACAATAGGCCTTGTTATAGCGAATGGCACGGCCGATCTGGCGCGATTTAAAATTGTAGCCAAACGCCGCGCCCGCCGAGACGCCCACCATATGGTCGCAGGTCAAACCGTGCTCCATCCAAACGTCGAGCACGCCCGCCGTATACATACCGCGGTAGCCGCCTCCCTCGAGCGCGAGCCCCACCGTGCGCGTCATAGTTGGCTGTGCCATGCGACCATCTCCGTCCCCGCAAATTTAAACGGAACAAGTATACCCATCAACATATACCGCCCCAGTCGCATTTTTATCGAACATCGCATCATCGCGCTGCCGTTTGTCGAATAATAGCCACCCACAGCATGTGCACCCCTATATAATTTTGTACTGTTGTTTATTACTGTTGTTTATACTACTCAGCAGTTATCAACAGCGAACATTAGCCGGCAAAGTAACCCAACAACGCAGCAAGGCGGGGGCCTGGATACACGCAAAACGTTGAGCAACGACGCGTGTACACGACGAGCTCGCCCGACGCAATCCGCCCCGACTTCAGAAAGCCGCTTAGAACATGGATACTGTCAGCAATTACACCGAAACGCTCGAAAAGACCGTCCGTGACCTTCTCGAGCGTCAGGAGGATCTGATCAGGACCGCCTTTACCGACCAGCTTACCGGGCTTGGCAACCGTGGCGGCTTTGCCCGTTCCCTCGAGGAGCTCTGGGAGCAGGACACCCCCGTTACCATGGCGTTCATCGATATCGACAATCTCAAGCACTGCAACGACGTCTTTGGGCATGACGAGGGCAACCGCTATATCTTGCAGGTAAGCCTCTATCTCAAACTGTATATGAAAGTGGACGAGGCGGCGTTTCGCATAGGCGGCGACGAGTTTGCCATCCTATCTACGATTGCGACCGAGGACGACCTCGCCGAACGTCTGGAACACTGCCGAACGATCCTGCTCAAAAACAACGATTCCGAGATGCCCCACTCGTTTAGCTACGGAGTGGCACACGCCGACCCCGCCCTGGGCGAAGCCTCCAATCGCATGACACTCGATGCCGACCATCGCATGTACGACTACAAGCTACGTCATGCCATGCACCTCGATCGGCGCAATATTACGCAAGTCCACGCCGACGACTTCGAAATAAGCGATCGTATTTTCGACGCTTTTTCGATGCTCAACGAGGGCCGTTATTTCTTTATCGAGAACTTGGACAAGGACCGCACCCTTTGGTCGCAAGGTGCCTTGCGCGATCTCGGTCTTCCTTCGGAGCACATAGACAGCTGCCGCGATTTCTGGAAGACGCGCGTCCATCCCGATGACCTCGAGGCCTACGCCAACGACATCAACCAGATCTTTAACGGCTCCAAACACCGCCGCGTCATGCAGTACCGCATGCGCA
>CATZIG010000148.1 GCA_958419975.1 uncultured Collinsella sp. | reverse complement strand
CTCGTTGTTCTCGTCATGGGCATGGAACTTCTTGGTGGAGGTGATCATCTTCTTGTAGATGGGATGGGGCTTGCGCTCCTCGACGGCCACCACGATGGTCTTGTCGTTGGCATCGCTGACGACGACGCCCTGACGTACTTTACGCAGATTGCGCTCTTCAGTCATTTCTTGCACCTTCCTTAAGCTACGCGCTCAGCTCGCGAGCCCGCATCTCAGTCATGATGCGCGCGATGTCCTTCTTAACCTGCTTGACGCGGGCAGTGTTGTCCAGCTGGCTGGTGGCCATCTGGAAGCGAAGGTTGAACAGCTCCGCCTTGGCCTCCTTCAGCTTCACCTGCAGGTCTTCGGCAGAAAGTTCACGAATCTCTGCTGCTTTCATTATTGCTGCCCCTCCGTTTCACGAGTGACGATCTTGCACTTGATGGGCAGCTTGTTGATGGCCAGACGCAGAGCCTCGCGGGCGGTCTCGTCATCGACGCCGGCGATCTCGAACATGATGCGGCCGGGCTTCACGACAGCGACCCAGCCCTCGGGGTTGCCCTTACCGGAACCCATGCGGGTCTCGGCGGGCTTGGAGGTGATGGGCTTGTCGGGGAAGATCTTGATCCAGACCTTGCCGCCACGCTTCATGTGACGGGTCATGGCAATACGAGCTGCCTCGATCTGACGGTTGGTGATCCAGTGGGCCTCGAGGGCCTGGATGCCATACTCGCCGTGGTTCAGACGGGTGCCACCTTTGGCCTTGCCCTTCATGGAACCACGCTGCACCTTGCGGTGAAGAATACGCTTAGGGGCAAGCACTACTGACCCCTCCTCTCGGAGTTACGACGACGAGGGCGGGAAGAGCCCTCGAGTGCAGGGTTGGGAACAGGCTGGCCCGGGAGCTTCTCGCCCAGGTAGATCCAGACCTTCACGCCGCAAGCGCCCATGGTGGTGCTGGCGACAGCCGTGCCGTAGTCGATCTTGGCACGGAGGGTGTGCAGAGGCACGCGACCCTCGCGGTACCACTCACGACGGCCCATCTCGGCACCGCCGAGACGACCGGAGCACTGGATACGGATGCCCTTGGCGCCGGCCTTGCGGGCGGACTGGACAGCCTTGCGCATAGCGCGACGGAAGGCAACGCGGCCCTCGAGCTGCTCGGCGATAGACTGAGCAACGAGGTTGGCGTCGAGCTCGGGGCGCTTGATCTCGACAACGTCGACGGAGAGCTGGCCCTTGGAGACGCCAGCGACCTTCTCGAGCTCGGTGCGGAGGGTATCGATCTCGGCACCCTTCTTACCGATGACAACGCCGGGGCGAGCGGTGAGGATGATGACCTTCACCTTGTCGCCAGCGCGCTCGATCTCGACGCGGGAGACAGCTGCGCGGGAAAGACGCTTCTCGAGGTACTTGCGGATCTCGAGATCGTTACCGAGGGTCTTAGCGTAATCCTTCTCTGCGAACCAGCGGGAGCGCCAGTTCTCGGTGATGCCAAGACGGAAGCCGGTGGGGTAGACTTTCTGACCCATACAGCTTTACGCCTCCTTTCGAGGAGCAACGACGACGGTGATATGGGAAGTACGCTTCAGAATGCGAGAAGCGGAACCCTTGGCGCGGGGACGGATGCGCTTAAGCGTCGGACCCTCGTCAACATAGGCAGCGGCGACAACCAGGTTGTCGGCACGCAGACCGTTGTTGTTCTCGGCGTTCGCAACGGCGGAACGGAGAACCTTCTCGACATCCACGGCGACGGCGCGGTCGCAGAAGTGGAGGATGTCGAAGGCCTGAGCGACAGGCTTGCGGCGGATCAGATCGACCACCAGGCGGGCCTTGCTGGGGGAAACACGCACGTACTTAGCGACGGCGCGAACCTCGGTGGCCTCAGTTTCAATAGACTTAGTTGCCATTTACGGTTAACCCCCTATTTGGCCTTGTGGCCACGGAACGTACGAGTCGGCGCGAACTCGCCGAGCTTGTGACCAACCATGGACTCGGTAACATACACGGGCACATGCTTGCGGCCGTCGTGGACGGCGATGGTGTGACCAACCATCTCGGGGAAGATGGTGGACGCGCGGGACCAGGTCTTCACGACGTCCTTCTTGCCAGCCTCGTTCATCGCGGTGATACGCGAGAGAAGGCGAGTCTCCACGAACGGGCCCTTTTTGAGACTTCTGCTCATAAGTGCTTTCTCCTAAAACTCGGTATCCGAAATTACTTCTTACGGCGACGAATGATGTGCTGGTTCGAGACCTTCTTCTTCTTGCGCGTACGAAGGCCCTTCGTCGGCTTACCCCAGGGGGTAACAGAGGGACGACCAGAGGTGTGGTTCTTGCCCTCGCCACCGCCGTGCGGGTGGTCGACAGGGTTCATGACGGTACCGCGGACGGTCGGGCGCACGTTCATGTGACGCTTACGGCCGGCCTTGCCGATGACGATGTTGGCGTGATCGGCGTTGCCGACCTCACCGACGGTGGCGCGGCAGGTAACGAGGATGCGGCGCATCTCGGAGGAAGGCATACGGACGATGGCGTACTTGCCCTCCTTACCCATCAGCTGGCAGGAGTTACCGGCGGAACGGGCGATAGCAGCGCCCTTGCCCGGCTGGAACTCGACGGCGTGGATGAGCGTACCGACGGGGATGTCGGCGAGGGGCAGAGCGTTGCCCGGCTTGATGTCGGCGTCAGAACCGGACATGACGGTCTGACCGACCTCGAGGCCCTTGGGGGCCAGGATGTAGCGCTTCTCACCGTCAGCGTAGTGCAGCAGAGCGATGCGAGCGGAACGGTTCGGATCGTACTCGATCGTGGCAACCTTGGCGGGCACGCCGTCCTTGTTGCGCTTGAAGTCGATCACGCGGTAACGACGCTTCACGCCGCCGCCCTGGTGGCGGGTGGTGATGCGGCCGTTGTTGTTACGACCGGCCTTCTTGGGCAGGGGCTCGAGAAGAGACTTCTCGGGCTTGGTGCAGGTGATCTCGGAGAAGTCGGAGATCGTCTGCCAACGCCTACCAGCGGAGGTCGGCTTAAGGTGCTTTACAGCCATTACAATCCCTTTCAATAGGAATCCGTTAGCCATCGCAGACAGGGATTCGAGGTTCTGCCTCGGGTGCGATGACACCGGACGTATACACGGTTCCGGGCGTGTCCATTTTATACGCCCAAAACCTTGAGCTCTCGCCTCCCCTATTTGGGAGGCATGAGCTCACTCAACAGCAGCGAGTCTTAGGCCTGGTTGCCAAAGACCTCGATGGTGTCGCCCTCGGCCAGCGTGACGATGGCCTTCTTCCAAGAACGGGTCTTGCCGGCGACATAGCGCACGCGCTTGGTCTTGGGCTTGACCGTCAGGGTGTTCACGCGAACGACCTTGACGCCGAAGATCTCCTCGACAGCGTCCTTGATCTGATACTTGTTAGCATCCTTGGCAACCTCGAACGTGTACTTGTTCTGCTCCATGCCGGAGAAGGAACGCTCGGACACGATCGGACGGATGATGATCTCGTGGGCGGTCATTTATGCAAGCACCTCCCCGAAGTGAGCGGCGATGTCGGCGGGCATCAGCACAGCGTTGTTGTTGACGAGATCGTAGGTGTTGGCCTCGTCGGCGGTGATGATGAACGTCTTGGGAATGTTGCGGAACGACAGGTAGGCGTTGACGTCCTCATCGCGAACGATGATGGTCAGACGCTTGCCCTCAAGGCCGAGAGCCTTGAGCATGGCGACGGCAGCCTTGGTGGAAGGCTTCTCGAAGCCGTAGTCGTCGACGAGCACGAGCTCGCCATCGGCCAGCTTGGCGGACAGCGCGGAGCGCATAGCCAGCTTGACCTCCTTGTTGTTCATACGCTTAGCGTAGGAACGGGGCTTGGGGGCGAAGACAACGCCACCGTGACGCCACTGGGCAGCACGGATGGAACCCTGGCGGGCACGGCCGGTGCCCTTCTGACGCCAAGGCTTCTTGCCGCCACCGGAAACCTCAGAGCGGCCCTTAGCGGACTGGGTGCCCTGACGCCAAGAGGCCATCTGGCACTTGACGATGTGGTGCATAACGTGGATGTTCGGCTCGATGCCGTACACCTCAGCGGCGAGCTCGGCCTCGGCGACCTTCTTGCCCTCGCTGTTCTTTACTTCAAACTTTGCCATTTAAGTGTTCTCCTTGGTATGACGCTGGGCTAAATGGGCTGGGCCCTTAGGCCATACGGATGGCGACGAGACCATTCTTGGCACCCGGGACAGCGCCCTTGACCAAGATGAGGTTCTGCTCGGCATCGATGCGGACAACGGAAAGGTTCTTGACGGTAACGCGCTCGTTACCCATGTGACCGGCCATCTTGACGCCCTTGAGGACGCGCGCAGGATAGGCGCACTGACCGATAGAACCGGGGTGACGCTGGAAGTGAGAACCATGCGTCATAGGACCGCGGCGCTGACCCCAGCGCTTGATGCGACCCTGGAAGCCCTTACCCTTGGAGGTACCGATGACGTCGACCTTCTCGACATCAGCGAAATCAGCGACGGTGACGACCTCGCCGACCTTGTGCTCCTCGCCGTTCTCGACGCGGACCTCACGAAGGAAGCGGACAGGCTCGACGCCGGCCTTGGCGAAGTGACCAGCCATGGGCTTGTTCACGTTCTTGGCCTTGATGTCGCCGAAACCGATCTGGACGGCGTCATAGCCGTCGGTTGCCTGAGTTTTAACCTGCGAGACAGCGCAGGGGCCAGCCTGGATGACCGTGACGGGAACGACGTTGTCGTCCTCGTCCCAAACCTGGGTCATGCCAATCTTGCGGCCGAGAATCATGCTGATCAAGATATGATCCCAACTCTCGCGTGGTCTTGGGACAATGCGTACACCACCGAGCGTACGCCCCTAGAGGACCACTACTTACACGACGTGCTCCCCAGTCTTGTATTACGTCTGGACTACCTGACAACCCTATTAAGCAGGCATTTTGTCCAGCCAGAATACTCCCCTGGTTTCACACAGCTGTTTAGTATACACGGCTGCGGGCGTATCCATCGAGATTCATATTTCACTCACATTGTTTACGCAGGTAAAGTGCGTGGAGTCTCCCGAGCTTGGCAGAGGGGCGGCGAAATATATTAAGTTTGCTGCTCTACAGTCCTGCGCAAGACGGAAAGCACATTAAGTGCTTTCCTTTGCGTG
>CATZIG010000147.1 GCA_958419975.1 uncultured Collinsella sp. | reverse complement strand
GTACCTGATGGGTTGAGCTCCGACATCGCGGTCATAAGGCGCCCCGCCGACAAGGTGTACCTCGTGTCGTCGGCGACGATGTGCCTGGTCGACGCGCTCGATGCGAACGACAATATCCTCATGTCGGGCACGAAGGCCGACGATTGCTCGGTCGGGGGCTTCAAAAGCGCGCTCGAAAGTGGGGCGATCGCCTACAGCGGCAAGTACAGCGCGCCCGACTACGAGCGAATATCGGCCTCGGGCTGCACGCTCGCCATCGAGAACACCATGATCAACCACACGCCCGATGTGAAGGAAAAGCTGCAGAAGCTCGGGCTCGTCGTGCTCACCGAACAGTCGTCGAGCGAGCCCGAAGCACTCGGGCGCGTCGAGTGGATTAAGCTTTTCGGCGTCCTGTTCGACAAGGAAGACGAGGCCGCGCACCTGTTCAACGAGCAGAAGGCCCGCGTCGAGCAAACGTCGAGGCTCGCGTCGTCAGGTAAAACCGTGGCGTATTTCTACATTAACTCGAACGGGGCCGCCGTCACGCGACGGGCGGGCGACTACGTGGCGCAGATGATCGAGCTTGCAGGCGGCAGCTACGCGCTCGATGACGCGCAGAAGGCGTCGACGTCAGGTTCGTCAGTAACGCTCGAAATGGAGCGCTTCTACGCGACGGCGAAGGATGCCGACATCATCGTCTACAACGGCACCATCGACGAATCGGTTGCCACCTTGAAAGACTTCGTAGGCAAAAACGCGCTATTGTCGCAGTTCAAAGCTGTAAAGAACGGCAACGTCTGGGTCACAAACGCCGACATGTACCAGCAGATGACTTCTACCGCCGACATTATCGACGAGCTGCACGGGGCGTTCACCGGCGATGACGCGAGCGACTTCCATTATCTGAGGAAGCTTGGCTAGCGTCATGAGAAGCCGGCTTTCCATGACATACGACGAATCGGGGCGCGCCGCGCGGTGTCGCGTCGTGACGGCGCTGCTCGCTGTTGTCCTCATCGTGCTCGTCGGGGCCAACCTGTGCATCGGGAGCGTGCTCGTGCCCGCAGACCACATCCCCGGCATCCTTTCGGGCGGCGCGGCCAATTCCATGGAAAGCCAAGTCATCTGGGAGATTCGCCTGCCGCGTGTGCTTTCAGCCGTGCTTCTCGGCGGGGCGCTTTCGCTCTCCGGGTTCCTGCTGCAGACGTTTTTCAACAACCCCATCGCCGACCCGTTCATCTTGGGCGTCTCCTCGGGCGCAAAGTTCGTCGTCGCGCTTACGATGATCGTACTTCTGGGCGCGAACCAGGCCATGTCCTCGCCGGCCATGGTGGTCGCAGCGTTTCTGGGCTCGCTTATCACCATCGGCTTCGTGCTCCTCATCGCACGGCGCATACGTTCCATGGCCATGCTCATCGTGGCGGGCGTCATGGTGGGATACATCTGCTCGGCGGCGACGAACTTCCTCATCGCCTTCGCCGACGACCAGTCCATCGTGAACCTGCACAACTGGTCTTTGGGTAGCTTCTCGGGTTCGAGCTGGGACGACGTCGCGGTCATCGCGGTCGTGGTGATCACCGTGAGCGCATGCGTATTCGCGATATCGAAGCCCCTTTCCGCCTTCCAGCTGGGAGAAGCCTACGCAAAAAGCGTCGGCGTGAACGTCGCACGCTTCCGCGTGGTGCTCGTCCTTCTAGCGAGCATGCTCTCCGCCTGCGTGACCGCGTTCGCTGGTCCGGTGTCGTTCGTAGGCATCGCGGTTCCGCATCTCGTTAAGTCGGCGCTGAAGTCGTCGAAGCCCATCCGCGTGATTCCTGCGTGCTTCTTGGGAGGCGCCATCTTCTGCGCGGGCTGCGATTTGATCGCGCGCACGCTGTTCTCCCCCGTCGAGCTTTCCATCAGCGCCGTCACCGCCATCTTCGGCGCGCCGGTGGTTATCGCACTCATGTTGCAGAAGCGGGTGAGGTAGATGGGGACATTCGTGCCGCAGCCCAAAACGCTCGGAGGGGAGTCGAACCTCGAAACCCCGGTAAAAACGCAGGCTGACGGAGCGCCGCTTTTCCGCATAAGCGACCTGTCGGCGGGCTACGACAAGAAGGTCGTAGTCGAAGGCGTCGAGCTGGAGGTTCGCGCGGGCGACGTCGTGGCGCTCATCGGGCCGAACGGCTCGGGCAAGTCGACCATCTTGAAAACCATCACACGCCATCTGGTACCGCTTGCCGGCGCGGTCGAGCTCGACGGGCGGGAGATTTCCCGATGGAAGACGGCGGAGTTCGCAAGGAACCTTGCCGTTATGCTGACAGATCGACCCCGGACCGAGCTCCTCACCTGCCGCGATATCGTAGAGGCGGGAAGGCATCCCTACACCGGGCGAATGGGCACACTCTCGCCCGACGACCATAGTCGGGTCGGTGAGGCCATGAAAACCGCACATGTGGAAGAGCTCGCCGAGCGCGACTTCATGCAGATAAGCGACGGGCAACGCCAGCGCGTCATGCTCGCACGAGCCATCGCGCAGGATCCGCGTGTGCTCGTGCTCGACGAGCCCACGTCGTATCTCGATATCCGCTACCAGATCGACCTGCTGCGAATACTTCGCCACCTTGCGAAATCGCGAAATGTGGCTGTCATCATGTCCATCCACGAACTCGAGCTCGCGCAGAAAAGCGCCGACAAGGTGATTTGCGTGAAGGACGGCCAGGTCTTCCGCGCCGGCGCACCCGAGGACATATTCACGCGCGAGACGATTGGCGAGCTCTACGGTCTTCAATATGGCACCTTCAACGAGCGCTTCGGCAGCGTGGAAATTGGGCGCGCTCGCGCGCGACCTGGCGACGGAATGCGTGGCCGAGCGCGCCTTCGAGCCGATCGGGGATAAAACCGTAGCCCGCGCCAAAGAGCTCCTCGTCCACTGCGCGCGCCTTATCGTGTGCCCCGCCGCCTTCGGCACCATAAACGCCCGCAACGCAGAGCTCGTCGAGTTCGCACGCTCGCATGGTATCGAGGTCATGCGAGCGTGCGAAGGCGCATCGGAGGATTCCAATGGTGGATACGCCTAGGCGCGGTCCAAGAAATCATCCGCACCCCACAACTGACATTATTTCACCGCAACTTAGAAGGTGTCGGCGTATAACGCTTCACCCCAAATTAAATTGATTCGTTGAATAGACACATTCCAAATCTTTAGACTTCGTTTAATCTACAAGTGGGTATTATCACACATAAATCACACGTGAAAGGATATACCCATGTCGCTTACACAGTCAGCAGAGCGTGCAGCGCTTAACAAGCTCATCGATTATCTCGACGACAACCCGCAAGAAAACATCGACAAAATCATGGACCTCGTGAACAAGCTGGTCCCCAATCGCGTATTTCCTGTACAGCGAGAGGCATTCACCAATGTCATCAAGAGCCGCGGCAATTGGTATGACCTGATCATGCGTGTGTTCAGCCTTAATCCCCAGATGCGAACCAAACTGCTTAAGACCCTCATTGTCGACGCCAACCTGCTTGCTTGGCCAGAGCAGGAAAAGAACCGCGAAAAGTACCAGTGCAACGTTCCGTGGGCCATCCTGCTCGATCCCACGAGCGCCTGCAACCTGCATTGCACGGGCTGCTGGGCCGCCGAGTACGGCTACAAGCAGAATCTCTCGTTCGAAGACATCGACTCTATCGTTACGCAGGGCAAAGAGCTCGGTACGCATATCTACATCTATACCGGCGGCGAGCCGCTCGTCCGCAAGCACGACCTGATCAGAATTTGCGAAAAACATCAGGACTGCGTGTTTCTCTGCTTTACCAACTCCACGCTGATCGACGAGGCCTTCTGCGACGATATGATTCGCGTAGGTAATTTTGTCCCCGCCATCAGCGCCGAGGGCAATGAGCACACCACCGACGCCCGTCGAGGCGAGGGTACCTACGCAAAGATCGAGCACGCCATGAAACTTCTGCGCGAGCGCGACTTGCCGTTTGGTATCTCCACCTGTTGGACCAGCGCCAATGCCGATACGGTTGCTACCGAGGAGAACATGGACTGGATGATCGGCGAGGGAGCACTCTTCTGCTGGTACTTCCACTTTATGCCGGTTGGCCGCAACGCAACCCCCGAGGTCATGCCCACGCCCGAGCAGCGCGAGCACATGTATCACTTTATCCGCGAAATGCGTGAGAAGAAGCCGCTGTTTACGCTCGACTTCCAAAACGACGGCGAGTTTGTAGGCGGATGTATCGCCGGCGGACGCCGCTACCTGCACATCAACGCCGCCGGAGACGTGGAGCCGTGCGTGTTCATCCACTACTCAAACGCCAACATCCACGATGTGAGCTTACTCGACGCGCTGCGCTCTCCCCTCTTTATGAAGTACTACGAAAACATGCCGTTCAACGACAACTACCTCAAACCATGCCCCATGCTCGAGAATCCAGACGTACTGCCCAAAATGGTTGCCGAGAGTGGCGCAATGAGCACCGATCTTATCGAGAAGGAGTCACCCGAGCAGCTGCGCGAAAAGACCCAGGCTGCCGCCGAGGCATGGTCACCTGTCGCCGACCGCATCTGGAACGACTCCGACGATCCGCTATACGCCAAGCGTCACGAGGATAAGTCACAGGGTATGGCCGATAGCGACATGCACAAGTTCGAAAAGCAGGGCCGCACGCTCAAAAACGGCGATTAATGCTGTTCTACACGGCAAACGCTCAGAAATGAAGCGGAGCAGTCTCGAGGCTCATCTTCGAGGCTGCTCCGCCTTACCATCAAAACAGTTTTACTAAGTTGCGGTGAAATAGGGACTAGATCGGCCTTCCAATAACCAAAACAATCCCTATTCCACCGCAACTTCTTTAAGTTGTTGAATTATCGATGCTATTCGAAGCGAGATTCCAGGCTCGACAGGCCGTTGAGCGTGAGGTCGTTGGCAACCTCCGAGACGCGCTCGATAGGAACCGAGCCGTCAGACAGCGCCCACGTGCGATAGATACCGATAATACCCGACAGCAAAAACGCCAGATAGTAGTCGAACATCTCGTCCTTGAGACCTTGAGGCAGCAGATCGCGCTCGGCAATCTCGTGCTCGAGCGGCGCACGAAGACGAGCCATAAAATCATCGAGCGGAATGTTCTCGATCAGCTGACGATTGAGCACCAAGTTGTTGCACAGTGCCTCGTTAACGG
>CATZIG010000146.1 GCA_958419975.1 uncultured Collinsella sp. | reverse complement strand
AAAACCGCCTATCCGAGCTCTGGAGCATCTTCGACTTTTTGATGCCGGGCCTGCTGGGTACGCGTGAATCGTTTGCAAAGCGCTTCGAAAGCCCGGTCGAGCATGCCGAGGGCGACAGTGCCGCTCGCCTGCAAGCGCTCGTGTCGCCGTTTGTGCTGCGCCGTGTCAAGGAAGACGTGGTGGCCGACCTGCCCGAGAAGATCGAGGATACGGTCATGGCGCAGCTCACCGGCGAGCAGCGCAAGCTCTACCTGGCCAACCAGGACCGCATCGCCCAACAGGTGCAGCACCGCGAGTCATCCGAGTTTAAGAAAGACAAGCTCAAGGTGCTCGCCGAGCTCACCAAGCTGCGCCAGATCTGCTGCGACCCGCGTCTACACTACGAGGATTACAAGGCGGGGAGCGCCAAACTCGATACGTGCATGGAGCTCGTGCACGGCGCACTCGACGGCGGACATCGCATCCTGTTGTTCAGCCAGTTTACGGGTATGCTCGATATTATCGGTAAGCGCCTGGCCAAGGAGGACATCGCCTTCCTTAAGCTCACGGGCGCTTCGTCTAAGGAGAGCCGCGCCAAGATGGTCGCGCAGTTCCAAGCGGGCGAGGTTCCGGTCTTTTTGATTTCGCTCAAGGCGGGCGGCGTGGGCCTTAACCTGACGGCTGCCGACGTGGTCATCCACTACGACCCGTGGTGGAACGTGGCGGCGCAGGACCAAGCGACCGACCGTGCGCATCGTATTGGCCAGCAGCATACCGTGACCGTGTACAAGCTCATCGCCAAGGACACGATCGAGGAACGCATTATGCAGATGCAGGAGTCCAAGCGCGACCTGGTCAACAGCGTGCTCGGCGGCGACGGCATCTCGTCGGCGCTGTTTACCCGCGAGGATGTTCTGGCGCTGCTCGGCGGCGACGGTCGCTAACCCGCTCGGGTGGGGCCGCCAGGGCGGATGGCACGCGCTGTCCCATCGTCCCCGCCCGTTATGTGTTCATTTGCAATGCCGTGGATGGTTTGTCTGCCTTTGGGCATAAGAACCATCAAGAACATTGGCACATCAGCAAAGGAGAACATCATGGCGAAATTCTTTAAGGACCCTGACGGCAAGCTCATCGCTGCCCTTGGCGACGACGTTGCGACCCCTGCCGGTTGCACGGAACTGACTGCAAACACTGAGGACGCGGCGCACGAGAAGCACGTGCCTGTTGTCGAGACCGAGCGTGACGGTCACGTGATTCGCGCACGCGTTGGCTCGGTCGAGCACCCCAGCCTGCCCGAGCACTACATTGAGTGGATCGCCCTTGAGGCCGAGGGCCGCTTAGAGGTTCATTACCTTGAGCCCGGCATGAAACCCGCGACGTTTTTCGCGGGCGGCTCCAAGACCGGTACCGTCTATGCCTACTGCAACCTGCACGGGCTGTGGTCCGCGACATTCTAGGAGCGCGCCCCCGCTCGGGGTATCATAGCTAGCATATGCACATGCAAGCGCCGGCTGCATTATGCGGCCGGCGCTTTTACTACGATTTCGATGGTTTACGACGGAAAGGGCTGGGCCATGAAGCTCGCGCTTGCACAGATCGATATGCGCCTGGGTGATATTGAGGGCATTTGCGGCCGCATCGAGGACCAGGCTCGTCTGGCCCACGAGCGCGGGGCGCGCGTGCTGTGCGTTCCGGCTCCGCTCTTTATGGGCGCCATGCCCGGTGGCCTGGTGGGCGCTGCCGACTTTGAGCACGACGTGCTTGCCGGCTTGACTGGTGTCGCCGAGCGTATCCAGGAGCTTGACATGATCTGCATCGTGCCCGCGGCGGTTTCGTTTGAGGGCCAGCCGCTGCTCGACTACATGATGCTCAAGGACGGTCATGTGGTGCCGGCGCGTTCGAGCATTGCCCTGCAGCGCGGCGAGAACAACGACACACGTTGGGCGCCGCCGGTGTTCGACGTGGATGGCGTGCGCATCGCCGTGATTTTTGACTTGGACCGCGAACTCGAGATGCTGCCGACCGGTGTTGACCTCATTGCGTATTTCCAATTCAACGCGTTTGACATGACCGACCGCGAGACTGCCGCCATTGCCGCCGTTCGCAGCGGCGCCTACCGCAAGATCGCATCCAAGCGCAGCGTGTGGTTTGCCTGCATGGCGCCGGTCGGTGCCTATGACGAGTCGGTGTATACCGGCGGTTCGTTTGTGCTCGACGACTGCGGTCGCGTGGTGGCCCAGGCGCCGTGTTTTGAGGAGAGCCTGCTGGTTCAGGAGATTCAGCGTGGCGTGATGCTCGATGCCCTGGAAGATCACGAACTGCCCGAGTTCCGTTCCGAGGAGTGGCTGTGGCAGGCGCTGGTGCTCGCCGTGCGCGACAACGCCCGAGCCCACGGTGCTTCGCGTGCTGTGGTGGCACTCGAGGGTGACTTGCCGTCGTCTTTGCTGACGGCGCTGGCCGTTGACGCTCTGGGCCCGCGTAATGTGATTGGCCTGGTGCTGGGGCGCAACCGTATCTTTACGCCGGCGCAGGAAGAGGCCGAGGCTGCCCGCTGTGCCGCCGTCCGCTCCATTGCCGAGCGTTTGCACATTCGCACCGTCGAGCGCGATGCACCGGATGCGGCGCGTGTGCTCGATCGCGACGTGTCGGCGGGCGATGCCGAGCGTCTGCGCTCGCGCACGCTAGGCCTTATGCTGGAGGACACGGCGCTCGAGCTGGGTGCGATGGCGCTGAGCCCGCTGTCCAAAACCGAGTACGCGCTGGCGGCGCCGGCGCTTTGCGGCGGCTACCAGGGCGACTTTGCGCCCTTTGGCGATGTGTACCTGTCGACGCTTGAGTTTGTGGCGCGTGTGCGCAATCGCACGTCTGCCGTGGTGCCCCAAGAGCTCGTGACGCTCAACGCGGTGGAAGACTGCATGGAGCGCGTGCTGGCGCAGGCGCTCTCGACGCTCGACGGTCCGGTCGATATGCTCGACCGCGCGGCACAGCTGCTCGGCGGGCTTGAGCCGGGTGAGGTCGATGGCGCGCTCGAGGCGCACGTGGACCGCAATCGATCGTTCGACGACATCCCGATGGCCACTGGCAAACCTGAGGCCTGCTCGCTGCTGCTGATGCTCGTTCGACAGGGTGAGGCTGCCCGCCGCATGTTGCCGACGGCGCCGATCGTCTCTCCCCGTTCGTTTGCCGAGCGCGCCTGGCCGTACATGCTCGCGTGGTCCGACCTGGGGCTTAACGGCAAGGAGCGTATGACGGTCGATTCGCTGGCGCGCGCCGAGGTGCGCCGTTTTGCTGACGAGGATACGAGCGAGCGCGTGCGAAACGAGATGATGGGCGTGTTGGGCGAGCTACTGGGTATTTCGCCCGAGCAAATGGAGGAGCTGCGCTCTGAGGACGGTCAGCGTCGTTTGCACGAGGGAATGAAAAAGTTCGAGGGCGAAGTTCAGGACGCCATCGATAAGATGATGGGCGGTCAGGGCGGCTCGCAAGGTGGTCCCCAGGGTGGCCCGATGCCGCATCCGCCGGTTGATCCCCGACAGTTCCCATTCTTCTCGCAGAACTAAACTGGGGATGGGATTCGCTCCCAACCCCGATACTTCAACTAAGCATCTTGACCCCGTTGTGTTATTCTAGAACAGACGTTCGTGAATGATGCGCGGGGCCTTGTCTTGCGCTGTGCTTGTGGCGAGGGGAGGTTGGCTTGGTTATCTTGGGCATCGACCCCGGTTTGGCTCATACGGGTTGGGGGATTATCGAGGAGCGGCGTGGCGAGGTTCGCTGCCGTGCCTATGGCTGCATCGAGACCAGTGCCGGAAGTCCGCTCGCGGTACGCCTGTCGCATATCGCCCGCGACCTCAAGGGCGTTGTCGAACGCTATCGTCCCGATACCGCTGCTATCGAGAGCATTTACTTTGGCGCCAACGTTCGCTCGGCCATCCCCACGGCGCATGCCCGAGGTGCTGCGCTTGTGGCGCTTTCGGAGTGCGCGCTCGAGATTGGCGAGTACACGCCCATGCAGATCAAACAGGCTGTGGTGGGCACCGGCGCCGCGGACAAGCGGCAGGTCGCCTACATGGTACGCACGCTCACACAGCTCGACCACGACCCGCATCCCGACCATGCCGCCGATGCCCTGGCCTGCGCCATCTGCCACGTAAACCTCAGCCGCACCCGCGCCCTCACCGGTGGCGAGTTCTATCAACAGAGAGGAACCGGATACTGATGATTTCCCAGCTCCACGGAACGCTTGTCGAGTCCACGATGAGCTCTGCTGTCGTCGATGTGTCGGGCGTTGGCTTTGAGCTCGGCATCTCGGGCAGCACTGCGGCCACGTTGCCGACGCCCGGCGGCGAGGTCCGCCTCTACACGCGTATGCAGGTGCGCGAGGACGCCATGACACTTTTCGGTTTTTCCTCTAAGGATGAGCGCACGATGTTCGATCGGCTCGTGTCTGTCTCGGGCGTTGGCCCGCGCTTGGCGCTTGCCGTGCTTTCCACCTATACCGTGGGGCAGCTGTATTCGCTGGTGATGGCCGAGGACGACAAGGGCATGGCCAAGGTACCCGGTGTGGGCAAAAAGACAGCTCAGCGCCTGATCCTGGAACTCAAGAGTACCTTTGCCAAGGATAAGGGCTTTGTGCCGGTCGACGTGATTCCCGGACAGGTTGCGATGCCCGTGCCCGCTGCCGCTCCCTCGGTGATCGATGATGCCCGTGCGGCGCTCCTTTCCATGGGCTTTAGCCCGCAGGAGACCGATGTTGCCCTGAGCGGGTATGATGGGCAGAATATGCGTGTCGAGGATCTGCTCGGCGCGGCGCTTAAGCGACTTGGAATGGATGCGTGATGTGGGAAGCCGATGACTCTCAGGACCTGTGGGCGACGCCCGGCAACTCGCCGGCGGCATCCATGGCGCACGGCGAGCGCATGGTGGGCTCGGAGCTGACGGCCGAGGATCTCGATGTCGACCGCACTTTGCGCCCCCAGCGCCTGGACGATTACTGTGGCCAGGAGCACATCAAGCAGAGCCTACGCGTGTTGATCGAAGCGGCGCAGAGCCGTGGCGAGACGCTCGACCACGTGATTTTCTCGGGTCCTCCGGGCCTGGGCAAGACCACGCTGGCCACCGTTATCGCCAACGAGCTGGGCGCTCAGATCAAGACGACGAGTGGCCCTGCCATCGCGCGCACCGGCGACCTGGCGGCTATCCTTACCAACCTGCAGC
>CATZIG010000145.1 GCA_958419975.1 uncultured Collinsella sp. | reverse complement strand
GGATCGAAAACCCAAATGCAAAGATATCGCGAAAACTCTGCGCAATAGAGCCAGGGACCTCTTTGGGAAGCTTGATCGTCACATTATGGCTAATGCACACCTTATAGATATTAACGGTCAAGAATGCGGCTACGAACGCAGCGAGAAAACCCTTGGTTCCCATATAGCCGGTTTCAAAAACAGATGTATCTGCTCCGCCAATCGAGACAACATCGTTCGTCACCGATAGCAAGAGCATGCCGCACATGGCACAAACCATGCACGAGGTGGGGTTGAGAGATTTACCCGAAGGCATGCGACGGTTCATCGACATGGCAAGTGAGCTCGCCGTGGTGCCGGCCACCATAATGTCAAGAAGTCCCATGGTATATGCATAGATTTTATTGAAGAAATCCAGCACCTCAGACGGAAGCGTGATGCCTACATAGGCAGGGAGCGTCGAAAGAAGAAGGAACAGGCTCGAGAACAGCACAATTGGCATATTCGAGAGAAAGCCATCCTTAATCGCCACCAGATAAATGTTCCTCGAGATTTTGTCGAAGAGGGGCTGGTGTTTTTCAAGGAATTTGACGATAGCGTCCATAACACATCCTTTCATGATTCCCGGGCACACAACGATTTATCCGGACTCAACCGTCGTCGTCCCCGTTTGTATCCACTTATGTAAGTGAATACGTTCTTGTGCGAAATGTAATATCATTTGCGCGATTTGTCATAACCAATTCTTTTTCCGCTTTGTCGATATGTCAAGAATTCAAATACTTATTCGGTGAACGGTAGTTGATTAATTTAAGGTTTTCCCAGCTAGGGGCTATTTTTTCCGAGCAGTACAATAAGTTTGCAACCGTTCACCGATTGGATATAACATATTGAATATATTGTTGTAACAATATTAGAGACAATGTCACAAGCCTGTCGTTCTAGTCAAAGGAAGTAACAATGCCCAAACGATTACTGAACATGTCCGCATCCGATTTTGCCGCCACGTCACCCATGGATCTAAAACAGGCAATTCTGGCTTCCGAGGGACGTACCATCATGGCGGAAAACGTACCCTCTTCCCAATTTCTCGGCGGCGTTACTAATGCAGAAATCGAACGTGCCGCAGGTGCCGACCTGCTTCTGTTTAACGCGCTCGATGTGTTCGATCCAGTTATTGCCGGTATTCCAGATGATCTCAATGAAAACCCGGTCACTTGGGTGAAGCGAGCATGCGGAAGGCCCATTGGCGTCAATCTGGAGCCAGTTGATAACGAGGCAGAGATGTCTGAATCCCGAACGGAAATCCCCATGGGTCGTCGCGTCTCTCCCAAGACCTTAGAAAAGGCTAACGAACTCGGATTTGATTTTATCTGCCTGACGGGCAACCCTGGAACCGGCGTCTCCAACGATGCAATCGCCCATTCGATTAAACTCTCCAAAGAGCATTTCAATGGCCTGGTCATAGCCGGAAAAATGCATGGAGCGGGCGTTGCAGAACCTGTCATGACGCTCGAAATTGCGCGCAAGTTTGTTGACCTCGGCGTCGATATCCTTCTCGTGCCAGCCCCCTACACCGTCCCTTGCTTCCAAGAAGCAGACCTGCGCGCCATCGTAGACTTTGTACGATCCCACAACGTAGGCAAGTCAATTGAAGAGAAGGTTCTCGTCATGGCGGCAAACGGGACGAGTCAAGACTCCTGCGACAGCGAGACCATTAAGAAAATAGGCCTTGCAGCAAAAGCAGCCGGCGCTGACCTCCAACATATCGGGGACTCCATGAACGGTATTTGCCTACCCCAGAATATCTTCACGCTCGGACAAGCCCTTCGTGGATACAGGCATCAGATCGTCATGCTGAGCCGCTCTGTGATACGTTAAGGTTACCTTGCCCACGTTACATCCCGACTGAGGCAACCATCAGGTATAACCAACATGCAAACTGAGGCTCTAATGCTCGATACACACGAAAAACGGCCACTCTATTTACAGCTCACCGACGCGCTGCTCAAGCAGATCGTCGATGAATATGAAGCAGACGATAAACTTCCAACAGAAATGGAACTCTGCGACGAATACGCCGTAAGCAGAACAACCGTCCGACTTGCCATGAGTGAGCTGGAGCGTCGTGGAAGTATCTATC
This sequence comes from uncultured Collinsella sp., assembly GCA_958419975.1. Lineage (GTDB taxonomy): Bacteria > Actinomycetota > Coriobacteriia > Coriobacteriales > Coriobacteriaceae > Collinsella. The sequence goes on along the minus strand of CATZIG010000145.1, from coordinate 3,107 downwards.
GAATCCAAGGTAAGGGATCGTTTGTTGCACCGAAACGCGTTAGCGAGCTCAATTCACTTTTAGACTTTGACTTTGCAAGCCATTGCGATGGCGTTGATCCGGATGCCATCACCAAACATTTCGGCGGCCTCACATCAGGTCGTCCAATTTCCGTAATGATGCTCCAACAATTTGGATGTCAAAGTCGCGATGAAATTCAGCGTCTTGAATTGACCTACGAACTTGAAGGCAGCTTCATAGGCGCTGATACGTTCTTCATTTCAAAGTCGCGCGTTCCGAATAACCAGTTAGATTTTCAGGCATTTAGCAGAATCATGGACGACTTGTCCAAGTCTATCCAATCTGTTAGGGAAAGCTATAGAGCACGTCTGCTTAGCGATTCCGAAGCCAGTAATTATGGTGTTGCAAAACTTCCGGTCATCGAACTGACTCATTATGCTTACGACTCCGGAGGCAAACTAATCTCAATTGTCTGCCGCACCGTCTTAACTGGGCGAATCCCTTATCAAAACTTTATTTTCAAGTCCTAATGTTCTTTTTCTTTTGTCTCGATCTGTAACACGTAGCCGAGTTTTTAAGTCCTAACCGTTACAGATCGAGACAAACAAGGTAGACCCCGCCGAATTGTCTCAATCTGTAACACTAAGACCGGTTTTGGACGTCTAGATGTTACAGATTGAGATGAATGCACAGGTCAATATCCCCAATCTAAATCTGTAACAACTAGCTGAATTATTCGGTCCTAGCTGTTATAGATCGAGACAAACGGAATAGGCCGGGTCAAAAATCTCAATCTGCAACATCTGGTTGGTGGTTTCACCCCTACCTGTTACAGGTTGAGACGATTTGATAGTGGAATCCTCATTTGCGCGTCATATCGCGTAGCGCTGACGCGCTGGTTTCCACAATGACAGGAGGTAAAAGTCCTCCCGCATCGCCTGTTGGCAATCCCGTAGCGCTAGCTAGCAAATGACCTGCGTGTGCTCCTCGATGGCGACACGATCCTCGGCGGCGATACCCGGCTCGCACACCACGGCGTCCAGGCTGTCCAGGCGGCAGAAGGTGTAGAAGTCGCGCTTGCCGATCTTGCTGGAGTCGGCGATCAGATAGCGCGAGTCGGCCTTGCTAAAGGCGAGCTGCTGGATACGACCCTCATCCATATTAGACGTAGACACGTCGCCATCCAGAATGCCGTTGGCGCCGATAAACGCCGCATCGATACCCAACGCACGCAGAGTATCCTCGGCCGTTGGCCCCACAAAAGCGGCGGTGCGGCGACGGTACATACCGCCCACGAGGCACAGGTCGCAGTCTTCGCGCGCCTCGAGCAGGTTAAACACCGAAAGCGAATTGGTCACAATGCGCAGGCGAAACGCCGGCAGCATCGAGGCCATCTGCTCAACCGTGGTGCCCGTACCCAAAAAGATGGTCGAGCCCTCCTCGATGAGCTCCACAGCGCGGCGCGCGATCTGCAGCTTTTCCTCGGCATGCTTGGTGCGCTTTTCGCTGTGCGAATACTCGTGGCGCAACATAGCGTGGGGACGGCCCTGTGCACTACGGGCTCCGCCGTGCACGCGCTCGATCTCGCCCAGGCTTGCAAGCTCCTCAAGGTCGCGACGGATCGTCATGTCCGAGACACCTAACGCATCCGAAATCTCCTTAACCGAAACCGTGCCCTGCTCATCGAGCAGCTGGCGAACCCTATCCTGTCGCTCTGCCTTAATCACGATGAATCCTCGCCGTTCTATGCGTGCATATCATTCAAACAGTAACGAACAAATTGTATCAGACCCGTGCGCGTCAAAAATGAACGCCCGCACAGCTCCAATCATCACTTTTTTGAGAAAAATACCCCTGCTTTAGTGGGGTGTAGTGATAATCTCGCCTGTTCGCGCTACAGTTTGTCGGAAATACCTCGATGTTAGGAACCAAATGATCACTTCCGAGCTTTTCGGCACCGCGCCGTGCGGTACCCCCGTTCATCGTTACACCCTCAACGGGCCCGAGATCTGCGTTCGCATTATGGACTATGGCGCCACCGTGCTTGGTATCGACGTGCCCGACATTCCCGGCAACGTGCGCGATGTGGTGCTGGGCTTCGATAAGCTCGAGGATTACTTTGACAACCCCGCCTGCTTTGGCGCGACCATCGGCCCCGTGGCAAACCGCACCGCGGGCGCCACGATCACCATCGACGGTACGGACTGGCATATGCCCGCCAACGAGGGCGCCAACAACCTGCACAGCGATCTTGAGCATGGTCTGCACAAGCGCGTATGGGATGTTGAGCTCGACGAGGTCCACAATGCCGTGCGCATGGCCACCTCGCTTGAGGATGGCGAGCTGGGCCTGCCCGGCAACCGCACCTTTACGGCCGTGTTTACCGTGACGCGCACCGGCGTCTTCCGCATCGAGTATGGCTGCGAGAGCGACCGCGCCACCTACGTGTCCATGACCAACCACACGTACTTTAACCTTGCCGGTCATAACGCCGGCATGGACTGTGAGCACTTCTTTGTTGCCAACGCCGCCCACTACCTGCCCATTAACGAGCAGAATATCCCCACCGGCGAAATCGCTCCGGTCGAGGGCACGCCGTTTGACTTTCGCGAGCTGCGCCCCGTCGCTCCTGGCATGGAAGCCGATGACCCGCAGATTAAGCAGGCCCGTGGCTACGATCACTGCCTGTGCATCGATGGCTATCAGTACGGCCGTAATCTGCGCCGCGCGATGCACGTCGAGGAGATGTGGACCGGCCGCGAGCTGGACTACTACACCACCGCGCCGGGCGTTCAGCTCTACACCGGCAACTGGCTGGGCGACGAGCACGCCAAGGACGATGCCAACTATGGCTGGGGCACCGGCTTCGCCCTCGAGGCCGAGATGTACCCCGACACGCCGCACCAGCCGCTGTTCCCGCAGGGCATTGTGGGCCCGGGTCACCCCTACAGCAATGTGATCGAATACCACTTTATGAGGCACTAAGCCCATAACGCGACATATCGCACAGCAGCGCCCGCCGGCACCACCGCCGACGGGCGTTTTGCTGCCTAGTCATTGGGGACGTTCCTAAATGACTAGTCATTGGGGACAGTCTTTAACGTTTG
>CATZIG010000144.1 GCA_958419975.1 uncultured Collinsella sp. | reverse complement strand
ATGCACATGCTGGAGGAGGCCAAGAAGCGCGACCACCGCAAGATCGGCCGCGAGATGGACCTCTTTATGATGCGCGACGAAGCTCCCGGCTTCCCGTTCTTCCTGCCCAACGGCATGATCCTTAAGAACACGCTGCTGGACTACTGGCGCGAGATCCACCACAAGGCCGGCTACGTGGAGATCTCCACGCCGCTCATCATGAACAAGCAGCTGTGGAAGACCTCGGGCCACTGGGACCACTACAAGGACAACATGTACTCCACCGTCATCGACGACGAAGAGTACTGCATTAAGCCCATGAACTGCCCGGGCGGCGTGCTGGTGTACGCCTCCAAGCCGCACTCCTATCGCGAGCTGCCCATTCGCGCCGGCGAGATTGGCCTGGTGCACCGCCACGAGCTGCGCGGCGCCCTGCACGGTCTGTTCCGCGTGCGCTGCTTTAACCAGGACGACGCCCACCTGTTTGTGCGTCCCGACCAGCTGACCGACGAGATCGTGGGCGTGGTCAACCTCATCGATTCCGTGTACCAAAAGTTTGGCTTTAAGTACCACGTAGAGCTTTCCACCCGCCCCGAGGACTCCATGGGCTCCGACGAGGACTGGGCTCGCGCCGAGGAAGGCCTGCGCACCGCTCTGGAGAAGCTGGGCATGGACTACGAGGTCAACGAGGGCGACGGCGCCTTCTACGGCCCCAAGATCGACTTCCACCTGGAGGACTCGCTCGGCCGTACCTGGCAGTGCGGTACCGTCCAGCTCGACTTCCAGATGCCGCTCAACTTTGACCTGGAGTACGTGGACGCCGACGGCACCAAGAAGCGCCCCATCATGCTGCATCGCGTGTGCTTTGGTTCCATCGAGCGCTTCATCGGTATTCTGATTGAGCACTTTGCGGGCAAGTTCCCCACTTGGCTGGCTCCCGTGCAGGTCAAGGCCCTTCCCGTGTCCGAGAAGAGCCGCGACTACGCTCACGAGGTGTGCGCCAAGCTGGAGGAGGCCGGCATTCGCGTGGTCTGCGACGACCGCGACGAGAAGATCGGCTACAAGATCCGCGAGGCCCGCAGCATCGACCGCGTGCCCTATATGCTCATCTTGGGCGAGAAGGAGGTCGAGGCCGGCAACATCTCCGTCCGTGATCGCTCCAACGAGACCGTTCAGATGAGCGTTGACGCGTTTGTTGCCAAGGTGACCGAGGAGATCAAGACCCGCGCCTAAGGCAAGCTTCACAACAATTAACAAAGGCGATCGTCCACAAAGGGCGGTCGCCTTTTTCATGCCGAAATAAGAAAAGCCGCTGGTTGAGCGGCTTTTTTTGTTGCACAAAAAGGTACAGGTTTTTGTATCTTTCGACAGACGACATTATACGAGCAATTAATCAGCGTTTGCCCAGATTACGCAAAATGTACTGCTAGTAGGTACATCTCCATACCCCTCTATAAAAACCTGTACTTTTGCGACTGCGCCTAGCTGCGAGCGAGAAGCCTGTTCTAAACGCCCCTGCATTTGCGTGCATCGCAAAGCCAAAAGAGGGGGCGAGAACATGGAACACACGGTACGGCGCCAAGAGCAGCTGCCAGGCGCATTTAACGGCGCCACCACCAACAGCCAGCACGGCCGCGTCCGGTGGTATCTGGTTCATACCCCCCATGGAAAAGAGCGCGAGACCTGCGAAAAGGTCCGCTGCATTATTCCGCACAACCTTATGCAGGACGCTTTTGTGATGCAAAAGGAGTTCTGGTTTAAGCGGGATGGCGCCTGGTCGCTCCAAACCAAACCTATGTACAAGGAATATTTCTTCGTCGCCACGCATGATGCCGCCGCGCTCGATAGGGCTTTGGCTCAGTTGAGCTTTGGCTGCCGCATCGCCGGCAGTAAGGAGCGGGCGTACATGCCCATGCCGGACGATGCGCAGGACTGGTACCGCAGTGTGCTGGACGACGACGGCGTGGTGCGCAACAGCGTCGCGCGCATAGAAGACGGCGTGCTGCACATAGAGCAGGGCCCTTTGGTGGGGCAAGAGGCCCGTGTAAAGAAGATTGACCGTCATAAGCGCTGGTGCCTGGTAGACGTGGGCGAGGGCGACTCCACATTTAGGGAGCTGCTGCCGCTCGACGTTCCCAGCAAAACGTAAAGGGAGACGGTGTACCGGCTGTTCGTTCGCATTTCTTGAATTTACCGATTGGGGGATCCCTGGGGAACGGGGACGTAAGTTTGACTGTGGCTGCTAAGGAAATGACAGAGAGCTGTGCATCAGTGGGGGATGCACTGGCTTTTAATCAGATTAAGCCGAGCGGTACGCTTGGCTATCGCTTTGCTAAGAGGCTGTTTGACCTAGTGTTCAGTCTTTTGATGAGCGTACTGCTGCTTATCCCTATCGCCATTATGTGCGCTCTCATTAGCCTCGAATCGCCCGGCAGCCCCATGTATACGCAAGAGCGCGTAGGCAAGGGCGGAAAGACAATCAGGATTTTTAAGCTTCGCAGCATGGTCGCCGATGCTGGCAACGTGCAGAAGTATCTGAGTCCCGAGCAGCTACATCAGTGGGAAGTCGAGCGCAAGGTTGACGATGACCCTCGTATTACCAAGATTGGTCAGTTCATTCGTAAATGCTCTATCGACGAGATGCCTCAGTTTATCAATGTCTTGAACGGAGACTTGTCTGTTATTGGGCCTCGCCCCATTACACGGGATGAGCTCGAGCAGCATTTTACGGATGAAGAAAAAGCCGAGTTGCTTTCTGTTCAGCCTGGCATCACCGGTCTTTGGCAGGCAACTGATCGCAACGAGGCGACATTTGAGAGCGGCTTGCGTCAGAAGATCGAACTTCGTTATGTGCAGAACCGCTGCTTCCGTATGGACTGGAAGTGCTTCGCAGGCACCTTTGGCGCCATGTTCGGCAAAGAGAGAACGGGGCGCTAGATGGGTTATCGCATTTTGCTTATGGCTCCGACTTTCTTCGGGTATCGTGATCGGGTGCGTGATGAGCTCTCTCGCCAAGGTCATAGCGTTGTATGTGTTGATGACCGTCCAAGCGAGTCTGTCTCCTTCAGATCCTTTGCGAAGTTCAGCTATAGACTTGTCGACGGGCAGATCGCTAAGTATGCCGAATCTCTTAAGAAGAAGGTCGCGACAGGTGATTATGATTTGCTGATCTTCATGGGTGGCATGTCTTTTTGTTTCACACGCGATCAGTTTTCATCCATCAGGTCATCAAGCAATGCTCGTTTTGTTTCGTACCTTTGGGATGCTTTCAACAATTGCGAGCGTTTCGGTGCCTGCCGGGATCTATTTGACGATGTTTACTCTTTTGAGCCGTCCGACTGCGAACGTTACCGTCTGAAGTTTCGTCCTCTTTTCTTCTCGGGGGCATACGATGGCCTGCCTCTTGTTCCTGACGGTGGGTTCACGTATGACGCATGCTTCATAGGGAGCGTGCACCAGCCGAGCAAATTTGAGGCGGTTAGCTCTATCTGCGACAACCTAGAATCGCAGGGCCTGCGGGTGTTTCGTTACTTCTTTATGCCGTCGAAGTCGGCGGCCTCGTTGCGGCGTCTTACGAACCCTGTCTATCGGGGTGTTGAGTTCAGCTTTGAATCGCTCTCGACTGAAAAGATAGTTGAGATTTATGCGCGCTCTAAAGCAATTGTCGATTCTCCCCAGGCTGGACAGCGTGGTCTTACCATGCGCACGCTCGAGGCCATCGGAGCACATAGGAAGTTGATTACTGCCAATCCTGATGCGGCTCTCTACGATTTCGCGAGAAAAGGCGATGTCGCTGTGTGGAGTGGGAAGGGCAGCGTCCCCTCTCAATTCTTTACGACGCCTTATCAGGTGCTTCCCGATGAAGTGTATCGCAGCTATTCCATTGAAACCTTCGTAAAGGCCCTGCTGGGTAACGAGCCAGCCTATGAAGGCTACGAGAAAGGTAACTTATGAGGATAATGGTCACCGGTGCCGACGGTTACATCGGCAAAGGAGTCGTCTCTCATCTCCTGGATGCTGGACATAAGGTCATTGCCATGGGTCTATGTTCGTGCGGGCTGAAGCACGATAATCTTGAGGAGCACGTCGGCGATGTGTTCTCCTACGATTTCCAGTCCAATGAGAACCCGGATGTACTGCTGCACCTTGCCTGGCGCAACGGCTTCTCACATAACGACATTTCGCACTTGGAAGACCTCTCTAAGCACTACCTATTTATCAAGGCGGCGCTCGAGGCTGGTGTCAAGCGTATCGCTGTAATGGGCTCTATGCACGAGGTCGGTTACCACGAGGGCGCCGTTGACGAGAACACCCCCTGCAATCCCACTACGCCCTACGGTGTTGCGAAGAACGCCCTTCGTCAGCTTACTGGAGAGCTTTGCCGCCAGCATGGTGCCCAGATGCAGTGGCTCCGTGGGTTTTATCTCGTTTCTAACGACGGGCGCGGGTGTTCCATCTTCTCGAAGATCGTCGCGGCTGAGATCGAGGGTAAGGACGAGTTCCCATTCACGAGCGGTCGATGCAAATACGATTTCCTTCCTTATGAAGATTTCTGCCGACAGGTCGTCGCCGTCGTCGAGCAGGATGAGGTGAATGGCATCATCAACATCTGCTCCGGTGAGCCAATCGGTCTTGGTGATTATATCGAGCACTTTATTAATGAGAACGGCTTCTCGATCAAACTCGGTTACGGCAAGTACCCCGATCGCCCGTATGATTCGCCCGCAATCTGGGGCGATGCAGCAAAGATTCGCAAGATTCTTGCGGCTAGGAGTGGCCTTGATTAACCAATACTCCCTTGGAGAGTTTGTCGGTAACTGCATTTACGTCGCCTATACTAAACTTCGCTTTCCTGGGGCGAGGCTTATTAGGTTGCCATTTTACTTACGAGGTGGAAAGAAACGCTTCTCTTATGGGCATGGCCTGACGCTCGGTTATGGCTGTCGCTTTGACCTTGGTGGAGATGGTATCGTCCTAAAAATCGGCAGCAACTGCAAGTTCAATGACAGAGTGCATATAGTCGCGCACGATTCCGTTTCGATCGGCGACAACGTACTGATGGCTTCTAATATATTTATCTCTGATACTAGTCACGGTGAATTCGCCAGTACATCAGCGTGTCCTGACGTTGCGCCGGACGACAGGGAGCTTGCTACTAAGCCTACCGTCATTGGTGACAATGTCTGGATTGGCGAGGGCGTATGCGTTATGCCGGGCGTTACGATTGGCGATGGGTGTACCGTTGGCGCTAATACCGTCGTAACTAAATCGTTTCC
>CATZIG010000143.1 GCA_958419975.1 uncultured Collinsella sp. | reverse complement strand
ACGAGGTCAAGGTCTACCCGTGTGCGCTCATCGAGGGCTCGCGTCTGGTGGGCTGCTATGAGCGCGGCGAGTGGCGTCCCTATACCGAGGAAGAGCTGCTCGATGTATTGGCCGGCGACATCGTGGTGACGCCGGCGTTCTGCCGCATCAGTCGCATGATCCGCGACTTTAGCTCCGACGACATCATGGTGGGCAACAAGAAACCCAACCTGCGTCAGCTCGTCGAGAATCGCTTGGCGGCTCGTGGAGAAGGCGCAGTGGTGCGCGAGATTCGCTATCGCGAGATCAGTACCGCGGGTGCCGACTTGGATGAGCTTTCTCTTGATGGGGAAGTGGCGTACGAGACGCCGGTGACGCACGAGCGCTTTTTGCAGTGGGTGACGCCGCAGGGCAAGATCGCGGGCTTTTTGCGGTTGTCGCTGCCCGACCATTCGTTTGTTGCCGCGCATGCGGACGAGTTGCCGACGACGCCGGACGAGGCGATGATTCGCGAGGTGCACGTGTATGGCATGGCGGCACGCGTGGGCGACCAGGGCCAGGCGGCGCAGCATCACGGGTTGGGGCGTTTGCTCGTAGAGCGTGCGTGCGAGATTGCCCGGGATGCGGGTTATACGCGCATCAACGTGATCAGCGCGATTGGTACGCGCGAGTACTATCGCCTTTTGGGTTTTTACGATCATGGACTCTATCTGCAAAAGGGGCTCTAGATGAACAAGCCGAGTGTTTCTGCTGGCGTCGTTGCCGGCGTTGCCCTGGGAGCCGCGGCACTTGGTGCGGCCGCCGTCGCTGTTCGCGCTGCCTGTTTGCAGGTCGCGCGTACCCGCAACGGCCTAGCGCGTGTGAAGCGTGTGCACGACGAGAGCGGTGACGAGGTCCGCGTGCTCGTGCAGGGCGGCGTCTACCAAAGCGCGAGCTATGTCGGTGAGCGTTGGGCCGAGCCCGTCTTTGCGTACTATCGTGCGTTTGACGATGTGTTTGAGGCCGAGGACGCAATGCATGACGCTTATGGTCACGGTATCGACCGCATGCTTATGCTGGGCGGCGGCGGGTTTGCCTATCCTAAGTTCGCTCTGATGTCGCACGAGGGTTTGCGCATGGACGTCATCGAGTATGACGGAGAGATTACGCGCCTGGCGCGCCGCTGGTTCTACCTAGACGAGCTGGAGCGCGCGGCGGGCGATCGTCTGCGGGTGATAACCGCCGAGGCTCGTTCATATTTGGGCATTACGAGCGTGGGCCATCGTCGCTACGACGTGGTCGTGAGCGATTGCTTTGGCGGTGCCGAGCCCGTACGCGAGCTGGTGACGGTTGAAGCGTTGCGCCTGGTGCGGGGCAGCCTGAACCCCGGGGGTATCTACGTGGCCAATATCGTGAGCGCAAACGAGGGGAGCGATGTGACGTTCCTACGCGACTGCGCTGCCGCGGCACTCGAGGTATTCGCCCACGCCTGGGTGGTCCCATGTGGCGATGCGAAGTTCGGCGGCGAGGAAAACTACCTGCTCATCGCCAGCGGCGGCAACTACGCCTTTGCCGAAGCCGTGCCCTTCGACACCGACTTCCTCGGCACCGTCCTTCACGACAAATAGGTCTTCCCGTCCCAAAAAGACTGGTCTTAGGCGTGGTCGCGCCAGCCGAGAACGCGCTGCTTCATGCCCTCTATATCGAGCACGCCTTCGGCAAAGCCCTTGCGCACGAGCTCTTCTGGAACGAATTCGTCGTAGCGGTCAAAGTAAGGCACCTCGCCAGGATAGACGAGCTCGATGGGGTCGAAGTCCTTCTCGGCCTCGGCGGCGAGCACTTCAAAGAACGTCTTCTCGTCGGCCTTCATCTTAAACTGCATAAAGTACGGGCGTGATGGGTCGAGTCCGCGAAGGCCCAGCTCCGCGGCACATTTAATCTTGAGCATGCGCTCGAGCGCCAAAAAGGCGTAGCTTCCCAACCAGGGGAAGAGCACCCAGGTGTCGCCGCCCAGGTTAATGAGCGGCTTGGTTCCCGCGCCCGAAATCTCGGCGGTATGACGAGCCTGCGCAAGGCGGGCCCGTGCGTTACCCATAAGGTACGGATATGCTGCGTGCTCGTTGAGCGCCTTGCGCATGCGCTCGAGTACGTGTGTATTGATATCACCGGGGCAGTCGCCAAAGTAGGCCGGCACCCGGCCCTTGACCTGCGTGGCAAAGACGGTGTGGCGCTTCCAGTCCACTTCCTCGACAATCCAGCAGTGTCCGGCGATGGCGATGCGCTCACCGGGCGGTGGCGGATTGACGATCGTGCCCAACTCGGCCGACTCACTGCGAACGGTGAACTCCTCGTTTTCCTGGAATACGGCGTAGAACTTAAAGTTGTTAATGATGCGCTCTCCTGCGAGACCCACGATGAGTCCGCCGCCCTCGGTGACCTGGATATGGTCGATCTTAATGAGGTGACGAAGCAATACGCGATAGTCATCGGCCGAGATGCGATGGAAATAGCTGAGTGTGAGCACGCGCTGGGCAAGCTCTGCCGGCGTGAGCTCGCCGGTGCTGGCAAGCGTCGACATAGTCTGGTGGTAGAGCAGGCTGTAGGGGAGTCGATCGAGCTCGGGCGGCTCGACCCACTTTTCCTCGCGATAGAGTTGTACGAGCGCGATGCCCTGCAGGAGCTTCCACGGAATGGTCTCGGGCATCATCGTGCGCGGCTCGGGCTCTTCCTCGCGCATGACAAACCACATCTCGGGTGGAAGGTCGCGACGGCCTGTGCGTCCCATGCGCTGCAAAAAGGAGCTGACGGTAAACGGCGCGTCAATCTGGAAGGCGCGCTCCAGGCGGCCGATATCGATACCGAGCTCCAGTGTAGAGGTGGTGACGGTTGTCTGCGTCTGCTCCTCGTCGCGCATGAGCTCCTCGGCCGTCTCGCGCAGCGATGCCGAAAGGTTGCCGTGATGGATTAGAAAGCGGTCGGGCTCGTGTCGACTTTCGCAGTAGCTGCGCAGCATGGAGCACACGGCCTCTGCCTCCTCGCGCGAGTTGGCAAAGACCAGGCACTTGCGGCCGCGCGTATGCTCAAAGATATAGCCCATACCGGGGTCGGCGTTGTCGGGCGCCGTGTCGGTGGGGTTGAGAAGCGCCTGCTCGGTCGCTCGCGGGATGTCGACTTCGCCCTCGGGGACCGAGGAGGTGCGACGGTCTTTGGGAGCGGCCTTGCCCCGTGCCTGCTCGCGGCGTTGGCGGCGCTCCTCCTGTGTGAGTTGTCCGCTATGGCGCATGTCTTGGGCGCCGACGGGTAGTGCCGCGGGTGGTGCCGCCTCAATGCGCTCGCATGCGAGCACCTCAGCTTCCTGCGGACCTGTGCTCACGAATCCTCGCTGCTGCGCCTGGGGACCCGAGTTGTAGAAGTGCTCCATGGAGATGCGCCACACGCGGCGCGGCTCCTCAAAGCGGGGGATGACGCAGTTGCGTCCCGTCCCCTGTGACAGGAAGGCGCCCGTGCGCTCGGGGTCGCCGATGGTTGCCGACAGACCGATGCGGCGGGGCTGCACGCCTGCCATGCGCGAGAGGCGCTCGATAAGGCAGAGCGTCTGCCCGCCTCGGTCGCCGCGCATGAGCGAGTGGACCTCATCGATGACTACATAGCGCAGGTCGCAAAACATGCGCGGGATCGCCATGTGCTTATGGATCAGGAGCGCCTCGAGCGACTCGGGCGTAATCTGCAAGATACCGCTCGGTTTTTTGATGAGCTTAGCCTTGCGCGACTGCGAGACATCGCCATGCCAGTGCCAGACAGGGATATCGGCCTCTTCGCACAGGTCGTTGAGGCGGACGAATTGGTCGTTGATGAGCGCTTTGAGGGGGCCAATGTAGAGGGCGCCCACGCTTGCGGGCGGGTTCTCCCAAAACTCGGTCAGGATGGGAAAGAAGGCCGCCTCGGTTTTGCCGGAAGCCGTGGATGCCGTCAGGAGCACATTGTCCTGCGTGTTAAAGATGGCATCTGCCGCCGCAACCTGGATGGAGCGCAAGCTCTCCCAATCGTGGGAGTAGATGAAGTCTTGGATAAACGGGGCGTAGCGGTCAAAGGCGTTCACGGGGCCTCCTCTCCAAAACGAATCTCTCAACGCGGTGGGCAGTGGCTTGCTGCATTACTGCCCCGGCGTTTTCCCAGATAAAACCTACCAAAATAAACCTGTCCCTTTTTGGCAGGTTAGATGGTGAATTCGGCGAAGTTGCGGTCGCCGCCTGCGGTGCCGGTGTCGCATGTTGCGGCTGCCGGCGCCGGCGCGTCGCCACCGACGCTTTGCAGCAGCTCGGCTACGTTGGCGTCGGGGTTCTGGCATAGGATGTCGAGCAGCTCGATAAAGTCACGAATGACTTCACGCGGCGTCAGATGCGTGTCGGCTCCCACACGACCGAACTCGATCTTGAGGAAGTCCACCAAGTCGTTCTCGGTAAGCGTGGGCGTCCAGCCAAAGTAGCCGGCATGGATCTGCATGAGTTTTTCGATCAGCACCAGCAACTCCTCGTAGGTGAGTGGCTGCAGGCGGATGATGGGCGCGAGCATGTCCTTAAGGTCCTCGCGCGCAAAGCGGCCTTGAGCGAGTCGGCTGCGCAGGGCCTCGTAGGAGAACACGCCGCGGCGGCGGTCTTCGATGGAGGTTGGCGTGCCGCCCATGATCATGCCCAGGTACTGCGCCTTGCCCTGAAGTGTGTCGTTGTACATGGTCAGGATTTTCTCGTAGTTGTACTGGCGCGTGATGGCGTTGGGAATCTTATACAGATTCACGAGCTCGTCGATGAGCACCAGCATGCCTTTGTAGCCGCTGCAGACCAAAAAGCGTGCAATGAGCTTAACGTAGTCGTACCAGTCGTCATCGCTGATGATGGTCGAGGAGCCCAGCTCAGCGCGTGCCTCACTCTTGGTGCGGTATTCGCCGCGAATCCATTTGGTCACGCGGCTCATAGCTTCTTCGTCGCCCTCGGATACGGCCGCGCGGTAGCGGTGGAGCATGCGGGTGAAGTCGAAGCCGTGGACCATTTCCTCGAGCGGGGCCAGTTGGGCATTGACGGCAGACTCGTCGGCGTCGGCACAGGAGGCGACCCAGCGATCGAGGATTAGGTTGAGCGCACCGCCCTCGGGGCGCGTTTTAGTCGATATGTTACGGATGAGCTCACGGTAGGTGGCAAGGCCCTGTCCCTGGCCGCCCTGCAGGCGGCGCTCAGGGGATAGGTCGGCATCGGCGACGACGAATCCCTCGCCCATGGCGTGCGTGCGGATGGTCTGGAGCAAAAAGCTCTTG
>CATZIG010000142.1 GCA_958419975.1 uncultured Collinsella sp. | reverse complement strand
GAAGCGTTCGCGAACGTCGGACATGGAGACCACGACGGCGTCCTTGGCGGGCTTAGACATCTGCTCGCTCGAGAGGTGGATCAGCAGGTCGGAGATGGTAAAGACCGGGTCGTCTGCCTTGTCGCCGATGTTGATGTCGACGGTGGTGCCGTCCTTTTTGCAGATGACGCCCACGAGTGCGAGCGGGGAGGCTACCCAGTGGTAGCTCTTGACGCCGCCGTAGTAGTGCGTGTCGAGGTAGGCCATGTCGCCGGCCTCGAAGGCAGGATTCTGCTTGAGGTCCAGGCGCGGCGAGTCCACGTGGGCGCCCAGGATATTAAAGCCCTGCTCGAGCGGGGCGGTGCCCAGGTTGACGAGCATAAGATCCTTGCCGTGGTTGGCGGCGTACACCTTGTCGCCTGCCTTGAGCTCGCGGCCTTCGGCGATCACGGTCTCCAGGTCGACGTAGCCCGCCTCCTCGGCCATCTTGATACCGGTCTTGACGCACAGGCGCTCGGTCTTGTTCTCGCTCAAAAACTGCTTATAGCCGCGGCAAAGCTCCTCGAGCTCCTCGATTTGCTGTGGCGTGTACTTTTTCCATGCGCAGGGACGCTCCATGACGCAGGCTCCTTTCGGATCGATCGTGCTGGTTGATGTACCGTGAGCCATCGTATCACGCGCGGGCTCACGGTGGCGGGGGAGCTTGATGTGCTGTGGCCGCGGGGCGGGGAGCGTGTAAACTGGAGTGAGCAAACCGTGCCCAGCCCAAAGCGAGGTATTCAATATGTCTGACAAGCGCCGCACTTTTGCCGTTATCGACGGCAACTCGCTCATGCATCGCGCCTTCCACGCCGTGCCGCCGACCATGAACGCGCCGGATGGTCGTCCCACCAACGCGATCTTTGGCTTTCTGAACATGTTTCTCAAGATGATCGATGCCTTTAACCCCGACGGTGTGGTCGTGGCGTTTGATAAGGGCAAGCCGCGCGTGCGCATGGAGATGCTGCCGCAGTATAAGGCGCAGCGCCCGCCCATGGACCCCGATCTGCACGCGCAGTTCCCTATGATTAAGGAGCTGCTTACCGCGCTCAACGTGCCGATTCTGCAGTCCGAGGGCTGGGAAGGCGACGATATCCTGGGAACCATGGCGCGCCTGGGTGAGGAGGCCGGCTGCGACATGCTGCTGGTGACCGGCGACCGCGACATGTATCAGCTCGTGACCGAGCACGTCAACGTGGTCTCGACCCGCAAGGGTCTGTCCGACGTGGCGATCATGACGCCCGAGAGCGTGGATGACCTGTATCACGGCATTACGCCGGCGCTCGTGCCCGATTTTTACGGTCTGAAGGGTGACACGTCGGACAACATTCCCGGCGTACCGGGCATCGGTCCCAAAAAGGCGAGCGCGCTCATTGCGCAGTACGGCAGCTTGGACGAGGTCATCGCGCACGCCGACGAAGTCAAGGGCAAGATGGGCGAGAACCTGCGTGCGCATATCGACGATGCGCTGCTGAGCCGCAAGGTCGCAACCATTCGCACCGATGCGCCTGTCGAGCTCGACTTTGACGAAACGTCCTTCCCGGCGTTTTCTGCCGATGAAGTGTCCGCGGCACTGGGAGCACTCGGCATTACGGCCATGCAGAACCGTTTCTTGTCACTGATTGGTGGCGAGGGTGGGGCTGCGGTCACCGCCAGCGCGTTTGAGATTCCCCCCGTTATGCGCGCTGCCGCCGGCGATGCCGAGGCGCTCGCTGCCGTTGCCGCCGAGGTTACTCGTGCGATCGAGGCGGGCGAGTGGATTGCCGCCGTGGTGGACGATGACAAGGAGGAGGGTGCGCTCTTTGGCCTGACGCGTACGCTGTGGCTGGCGACGTCCAAGGGGCTGCTTGCGCTTGAGGAGGGCGACGGCGGTACCACTGCCGTAGTCGATGGCTTCAACTTCGCCCACGGCGTCATTGCCGGCGTGCTTGCGCGCCTGTTTATGGAGGGCCGCGTGGCGAGCCCGGATACGAAGGCGCTGCTGCACGAGCTTTCGCCCATCGATTCTTCCGAGTCCGAGCTCATGGATCCGCTGACAGTCGATTCCACGCGCATCTTCGACACCGTGGTCGCCGCCTACCTGTTGGATTCCGACCGCTCCGAGTTTGACGAGGCGTATCTGGCCGATACCTATCTGCAGATGGCGCTGCCCGCGGCGCGCGGTGCAGAGGGTGCCGGCGAGGACGCTCCTGCGCCCGCCGCTCGCACGGCGGCCTTGACGCTGGCGCTGGTCGCACCGCTGCGCGACCGCATGGCCCGCGAGAACGCCGCCAACGTGTTCGACGGCATCGAGATGCCGCTCGTGCCGGTGCTTGCCAAGATGGAGCGCGCGGGCATGCTCGTGGATCCCGACCGCCTGCGCAATCTGTCCGAGGGCCTGGCGACCCAGATTACCGAGGTCGAGCGCAGCATTCGCGATCTGGCGGGTGATGAGACGTTTAACATCGGTAGTCCCATGCAGCTCTCACATGTGCTGTTTGACGTTATGGGGCTTCCGACCAAAGGCCTCAAAAAGACCAAGCGCGGCTACTATTCGACCAACGCCAAGGTGTTGAGCGACCTTGCCCGTGACCACGAAATCGTGCGTCTGATCTTGGACTGGCGTGAGAAGTCCAAGATCAAGTCCACCTATCTGGACACGCTGGGCCCGCTGCGCCGCGGTGACGGTCGCGTGCACACCACGTACAACCAGACCATCACGGCAACGGGACGCCTGTCCTCGAGCGACCCGAACCTGCAGAACATCCCGACGCGCTCGGAGCTGGGCCGTACCGTCAAGACGGCGTTTTCGGCAGGCGAGGGCAGCGTCTTTTTGGCGGTGGACTACTCGCAGATCGAGCTGCGTCTGCTGGCACATCTCTCGGGTGACGAGCACCTGGTGCGCGCCTTTAACGAGGGCGAGGACTTCCATGCCGAGACGGCCGCGCGCGTGTTTGGCGTGCCGGTGTCCGAGGTAACGCCCGACTTGCGCAGTCGCGCCAAGGCCGTGAACTTTGGCATCGTGTATGGTCAGCAGGCTTATGGTCTGTCGCAGTCGCTGCATATCTCGATGGCCGAGGCGCGCGACATGATCGACCGCTACTACGAGGCCTACCCGGGCGTGCGCACGTTCCTAGACAACGTGGTGGCACGTGCCAAGCAGACGGGCTACGCCGAGACCATGTACGGCCGCCGTCGCCACATTCCGGAGCTCAAGGCCAAAAACCCGCAACTCCGCGGCTTTGGCGAGCGCACGGCCATGAACCACCCCATGCAGGGTACCGCTGCCGACATCATCAAGATCGCGATGGCCCGCGTAAGCCGACGCCTGGAAGAAGAGGGCTTTGCCGCCCACATGATCCTGCAAGTGCACGACGAACTGGACTTTGAGTGCCCGGTCGACGAAGTAGAGCGCCTCACCGCCATGGTCCGCGACGTCATGGAACACGTCGTAGACCTACGCGTACCCCTAATCGCCGAAGCTTCGACTGGAGTAACCTGGGCAGACGCCAAATAAGGGCACACCCACAATCCCAAAGTAATCAAAACCAGAAGGGGGGCTCCTTGCCAACAAGGAGCCCCCCCTTCATTCAATTAAATTCAGCCAAAGTATCTAGGCGCCAAGACGCCATCTAGGCGGCAAGCAAGTCACCGCAGGACCTGGCCGGGCGAGGCGGGTAAGTTTTTCGTAGATTCCGCACGAGCCGGAAAGCACTTAATGTGCTTTCCGAGCGAGCCCAGGACCTGACCGAACGAAAAACTTACCCGCCTCGCCCGGCCAGGTCCGACGAGCAACGTTAACGAGCCGCCAAGATGGCGTCGATGAGTGTCAGTACGCCCCCGTCGTTGTTGCTCGGAATGCGCCACTTGGCATGCGCGTTCATGTGCTCCTCGGCATTGTCCACGATAAAGCTGTGTCCGACGCGCTCCAGCATGGGGATGTCGTTGTACGTATCGCCCACGGCGGCGGCATCGGCAATATCGATGCCGAGCTGCTCGCACAGATGCGCGACGCCGGCGCCCTTGTCGACGCCCAGGTTCATAAAGTCGATCCACTCGCGGCCCGCATTGGTGACATAGAGTCGGTCCGAGAATGCCGGGCTGTAGTCCTCGCGAAACGCTGGCTCGGCATCGTAGGCGGGGAAGAAGATCGAAATCTTGTTGGACTCGATATCAATGCCCTCAAAGCTATCGACGTAGTTGATCGTGTTGTAGTACACGCTGATCTCGTCGTGATACTGATGGTCGCGGGCGAGCACATAGAACTCGTCGTAGCAGCACAGGACGGGAACGGCGCGCGGGTCCTCCGAGGCACGAGCGAGCACCTGCTGATACAGCGCCACATCGATGTTGCTCTTATAGATATAGCTGCCGCGATAGATCACGCACGCTCCGTTGTCGGGACAAAAAGCGAGGCGGTTTTTGATGCCCTCGAACATCTCCTCGAGCTTGGGGGCGGGACGTCCGCTGGCGGGGCAGAATACGATGCCGGCGTCGGCGAGCTCGTCCAGGCGCTCATCAAGGCCCTGCGGTAACACGCGCTCGTCGGTGAGCAGCGTCTTGTCCATGTCGACGGCGATGAGCTTAATGTTTCCGATATTGGCGTCCGATTCGTAAGTTTGCATAAAGGCGAGCCTTTCGTTTCGAAATTGTTTCAGACGTTATAACCATCAACTCGTAGTCAGGCGTATTTTCGCAGGATTGGCGCGCGTTTGCATCACCATTCACAAACTAATGAAAAAACTTTTCAGAAATTTGAATTTGTCGCTTGTGCTGCGGGCACTTTAGCGTAATATAGCGAACATCGAAAACGGAGACGGAAAAACAACCGCTTACCGAGGAAAAGGTACCGTTTACGATATTAGAATTGCGCCCGGCGATACGTGAAAGGAGAGGCAGATGCAGTTCGTAAAGATCATCACCACTGCAGACAATGCCATCCGACGCCAGCGCGCAATTTCCCGACGACGATAACAATCGTCTCTGTCCGCATGGGGCGCAATGCCTCAACAGAGTCATTTTGAGGTCGTTGGGTTTTAAGCACGACATAGCCGCATGTTTCTAGAGCATGCCTGTGATGCATTCTGCTGAATAACCTGATATTGCACGGTTTTTGACCTCAAGGTGACTTGCAACTGACCGATGTTCTAACTAGCTACCAAGGGCGAAAGGAAACAGCCATGAGCAAGGAAAAAGTCGTTCTCGCATATTCCGGTGGTCTTGATACATCCGTATGTGTCAAGTGGCTCCAGGACGAGAAGAATCTCGATGTCGTTTGCGTCTGCGGCAACGTGGGCCAGGAGGAGACCGGCCTG
>CATZIG010000141.1 GCA_958419975.1 uncultured Collinsella sp. | reverse complement strand
GGCGAGGCATGACCAGAAGGTCTATGCCTTGCCTTTTTCATGCCAACTTGTTCGCCCTGGGCGGCGCTCGCTGGCGTTGCCAAAGCATCGGCGTTGTCTTGATTCAAAGCTGCCGAAAGATAGTCATTGGGGACGTTCTTGTTTGACTAGTCGTTTAAGAACGTCCCCAACGACTACATAGCATGAGAGTGGATAATCTCCCGGTTTGAGTCTGCATTCAAGCTCAAAGTGGGAGATTATCCACTCTCGTTTCGTTTGTTGATTTCGATGCCTACATTTGTAGGAACAGTTCGTGGAGGTGGGTGTCGTCGTCGAGTTCGGGGTGGAAGGTTACGCCGAGCTGGTTGCCCTGGCGGGCGGCGACAATGCACCCGTCGACTTTCGCTAAGGCCTTGGCATCGTCGTGGACCTCGACGATGCGGGGCGCACGGATAAACGTCAGCGGCACTTCGCCCTCGATGCCGGCTACCTGCCCCTTGGTTCGAAAGCTGCCGAGCTGCCTGCCGTAGGCATTGCGCTCGACAAGTATATCCATGGTTGCCAAACGCGGCGTGCCCTTATCGTCATGGGCGGCAAGGTCGTGAGCCAGCAGAATCAGGCCGGCGCAGGTGCCCAGGACGGGCATGCCTTCAACGATACGGGTACGAAGCTCCTCGAGCATGCCCAACTCATCAAGCAGCTTCCCTTGAACGGTAGACTCACCGCCGGGAAGTATCAGACGGTCAAAGTCCTGCTTCAAATCAGCCGCCTGCCTCAGCTCAATACAACGTACGCCCAGCTCGGACAGCCTCGCCTCGTGCTCGGCAAAAGCACCTTGGACCGCCAGCACGGCGACCGTCTGATCTGCGTAATCGCTCATGTGCGATCCTTTCTGCCGGACTAGCGTCCGCGCTCTTCCATGATAATCTCGATCTCGTCGGCGTTGATGCCGACCATGGCCTCGCCGAGGTCCTCCGAAAGCTCGGCAATGAGCTTGGCATCGGTGAAGTTTGCCACGGCCTTAACGATGGCGGCGGCGCGCTTGGCCGGGTCGCCGCTCTTAAAGATGCCCGAGCCCACAAAGACGCCTTCGGCACCCAGCTGCATCATCAGCGCGGCGTCGGCGGGGGTCGCTACGCCGCCGGCGGCAAAGTTCACGACGGGAAGCTTGCCCGTGGCGTGGACATCGCGCACCAGCTCGACCGGAACCTGCAGCTGCTTGGCAGCCTCAAAGAGCTCGTCGTCACGCAGGGCAACAACGTCGCGGATCTGCTTTTGGATCTTGCGCATGTGGCGCACAGCCTGGACGACGTCGCCCGTGCCCGGCTCGCCCTTGGTACGAATCATCGTGGCGCCCTCGACAACACGGCGCAGCGCCTCGCCCAGGTCGCGGGCACCGCAGACAAACGGGACGTCAAACTGGGTTTTGTCGATATGATAGACATCGTCGGCGGGGGAGAGAACCTCGGACTCATCGATGTAGTCGATATCGATGGCCTGAAGGACCTGCGCCTCGACGATGTGACCGATGCGGCACTTGGCCATGACGGGGATGGAGACGGCCTCTTGGATGCCCTTGATCATCTTGGGGTCGCTCATGCGCGAGACGCCGCCTGCGGCACGGATGTCGGCCGGGATGCGCTCGAGTGCCATGACGGCGCAGGCGCCCGCCTCCTCGGCGATGCGTGCCTGCTCGGGCGTGGTGACGTCCATGATGACGCCGCCCTTGAGCATCTGCGCGAGCTCGCGATTGAGTTTGACGCGATCGGCCTTGCTGGTCTGTTCTGCCATGGTTGCTCCCTTGGTTGGCATGTGCATTGCTTGACGGAACATCCTATCGGGGAGCTGGGTATGGCGAAATACTCAGATTTCGAGATAATGACAAGGTCAGACTAATACCAGATTGAATGACTTAATAAGGTCAGGTGATAGGCTCATGCTTGACTACAATTTGGAAAAACGCGGCGGAGCATCGCTCTATGAGTATGTTTACCAGCAAATTCGAGATGATATCGTTGCTGGACGCATTGCGGCGGGGGAGCATCTTCCGTCTAAGCGTGCCTTTGCCAGCCATCTGGGAATCAGTGTCATTACCATCGAGAATGCATATAGCCAGTTACTTGCCGAGGGCTATATTTGCTCAAAGCCGCGTCGTGGCTACTACGCTTGTGAGCTTCCGGATGCACCGGTTTTGCCTTTGGCTGAGACAGAGTTTGATCGAGATTCCGCTCCTGCGGGTCTTAACGCACATGATGTTGATGGACGGGTCGAGCAGTTCGACGCACTTTCTCCTTCCACTTTGGAGGCGGCGCGGCTTTGGCAAAGCGCACTGCGGGCGACGCTGGCATCCGAAGACGAGCGCGAAATCTTTTCGCCCGCGCCAGCACAGGGCACCGCTCGGCTACGACGCGCAATTGCTCATCATCTGCGCGGGACAAGGGGTATGAATGTCGACCCCAACAACATTGTTATCGGCGCGGGCGCCCAGCTGCTCGATACCATGTTGGTTCAGCTGCTTGGAGCCGACAAGGTGTATGCCGTTGAAGATCCGGGCTATTTGCGCCTGACGCGCATCTATCAGGCTATGGGTTGCAAAGTTCGGCATATCCCGTTGGATGGTGAGGGCGTGGATTTGAGCGCTCTGCAGAAAACCGGGACCGACGTTCTTCACCTGATGCCGTCCCATCAGTATCCGACCGGCCTTGTGACGAGCATTGCACGTCGCTATGCGCTGCTGAGCTGGGCCGCCGAGCAGCCGGGCCGATATCTCATCGAAGACGACTTCGATTGTGAGTTTCGCCTTGCCGGCAAGCCGATTCCCGCGCTCGCGTCAATCGATGCCGCCCAGTCGGTTATCTACACCAACACGTTTTCGAAGAGCCTTTCATCGGCGTTGCGTTTGGCGTATATGGTGTTGCCCGATGAGCTGATGGAGCGGTTTAGGCACAACCTTGGTTTTTACGCCTCTTCGGTGAGCTCTGTTGACCAGGTTGCCTTGGCGCGTTTGCTGGAATCGGGTGATTACGAGCGACATGTGAACCGCGTGCGCGTGCGCGCTCGCGAGGCGCGCGATGGCCTGGCGGCGCTTGTACGGAAAGCGTTCCCGGCAGGGGAGGTCTCGATCGAACATGCGGACGCGGGCCTTTACTGCACCGTGGTTGCGGAGCGCGGAGCGGGCGGAAGCTCTTTTGTGCGGGCCCTCACGCGCTCGAGTATCCCTTTTGTCGATATCAGTGACTGTTATTGGTGTGCCGATGGCGCATCTGCCCCCGAAAACTCAAGTCAAATTCTTGTCCAGTATGACGATTTGAGTCCAAAAGTGCTAAATACCTTGGAATTGCAGCTCATTGGGGAACTCTGCAATCTAAGTGAGTAGACTTTTGGCACTTTGGCGATCAGACAGTTTTGTAACAAGTCATTTACCTGCGGCTTTGAAGTGCAGGATGACCGGCCTGCTCGGGATGTTTAAAAAAGTCTACTCACTTGCCGCGCAAAGCTTCCGCACGAGAAAAAAATGGGGTTTTCAACAGGGCTTCGTCCAGTTCTTGGCAAGCTTTTGGCCAGTTGGGGAGGGCTGTTGAAAACTTGGCGGTCCGTTCGGCGCCATTTTCGGTGCGTTCGCCCCAATGCGAGACAGGTTGGGTTGAAATTCGTGTTTTCCTGTGCCTATGAAAGATCTACTTTGTGACATATCGGCTTTTAGGTACTGGCGTTTGCCCCCTCAGGTTCGCGCTTTGTGTCCGCCGCTTCCGCGACCGGAAGAAGACCGGCAGCGATATGATCTCGCCCGTAACCCGACGGCTGCGGTTGTGCTCGGCTTTCCGTTGTATACATTGGTTCGGACGAGAAGCAAGCGGACTTGTCCTGCCAGCATTAGGCAGCGGCTGTTCCTTGGTGAGCTCCCCAGGGAATCCGTGCTGGAAACGGAGCATGGATTTTTGATTACGTCTCCTCTACTGACGTCATTCATCATGTCGCGGCATCTGACGGATCTTCAGCTTCTTTTGGTGTTGGCAGAGATGTGTGGCTTGTTTGCGGTGTGCGCTCTGCCGATGGCACTTGATGCGGAGCTTGCGCGTGCAATTGATTCGGGCGCGATTTCGACAACGTTCGGTTGGGTGCGCTGCCCGTCCGAGGACGGCGCCACTTCAAATTTATGGCGTCGAGACGCTTTGGTTTTGGGCGGAGACCTTGACCGTTTTTGTTCAGATGTTTGCGGGATGCGTTACGGCAATAGATTTATGGCGGTATCGCAACTCGTCCCATTGGGTGCCGCGTCGCCTTTTGAGGTCGAGGCGTATTTGTTGCTCGGGCTGCCGCGAGCCCTGGGAGGCGAAGGGTTTTGCGGTATAGAGCTCAATGTCGAAGTGACGTTAAGCACAAGTGCTCGAGCGATTGTGGGAAAGTCCCGTGTATATATTGACCTGCTACTTTCTTCGCCGGACGGCAGGCGACAGGTGGCCATTGAATGTCAGGGAAAGGCCTCGCACGGACGCGCAGGGGATGGCTTGCGTGACGCCGATCGCATGACGGCCCTTCAGGCCATGGGCTACGATGTACTTCTCCTGACACACAGACAGATATCCGATGAGGATAGATTCCGCGCGATCGTTAAGGCCGTATGCAGGATGCTCGATGCTGAATATCGTGATAAAAGCCCAGATGAGCAAAGGGCTGAGACATTACTCCGGTCTGAACTATTCGTTGACTGGACAAAATTGGGAGTAATCGACGGAAAGATGCCCGTTAGACGCAAAACAGCTCGATCGTGGACGGCTGCGGTTCTAAGTGAGTAGACTTTTGGCACTTTGGCGACCAGGCCGTTTTGCAACAAGTCATTTACCTGCGGCTTTATAAAGCAATATGGTTGGTGTGCTCGGCAAGTTTCAAAAAGTCTACTCACTTAGTTTTTGACGAGAAGCCGATGCCTAAGGCGGTCCTATTTCAGGGCGTTAACGAGTCCTCGAGACACAAAAAGGCCCGAACCATGCGGTCCGGGCCTTATCGAGCTAGAGATTGTCTCTCAGGCGGCTGGCTTAGCCAAAGTAGCGCTTGAGCAGGCCGGCGAAAGCCTTGCCGTGGCGAGCCTCGTCGCGAGCCATCTCATGCACGGTATCGTGGATGGCATCGAGGCCAGCGGCCTTGGCGCGTTTGGCAAGATCAGTCTTGCCGGCGGTGGCACCGTTCTCGGCCTCAACGCGCATCTCGAGGTTCTTCTTGGTGGAGTCGGTCACGACCTCGCCCAGGAGCTCGGCGAACTTGGCGGCATGCTCGGCCTCCTCGTGGGCGGCCTTCTCCCAGTACAGGCCGATCTCGGGATAGCCCTCTCGATGGGCGACGCGAGCCATGG
>CATZIG010000140.1 GCA_958419975.1 uncultured Collinsella sp. | reverse complement strand
GTGATCTTACCAAACAGATCGGGGTCGAGCGTGTCGAGCGAGATGTTGACGCGGTTAAGCCCGGCATCTTTGAGCCGCGGCGCCAGCTTGGGCAGCAGGGCGCCGTTGGTGGTAAGCGAGATATCCTCGATCTGCGGGATCGCGCGAATGTCGCGAATGAGCGGGATGATGCGCCGGCTGACCAGCGGCTCGCCACCCGTCAGGCGCACGTGGCGAATGCCCTCTCCCGCCACCAGGCGCACAAAGCGGGCGATTTCCTCGGCACTGAGCAGCTCGTCGTGCGCACGGGGCGCCACGCCATCGGCCGGCATGCAATAGATGCAGCGGAAATTGCACTTGTCGGTAACGGCAATGCGCAGGTAGTTGATATCGCGGCCAAAACCGTCATGTTGCACGTACCCGTTCACGCAGCCCTCCCCTCACGCGGCGTTTTATTCTTCGGAAAACATAATACCCCACGAGAGAATCATGCCGACACCCGTACGACAGGACAGGTCGCTTCGAGCAAAACGGACTTTCCAAGCCCATCCTCAGCACAGACCATCACAACATTCGATGCTTTTCCCGTTTTTGCCGAAAAACGTCGAATGTTGTGATGGTTTGCCTGCCCACGGTACCCCGTAGAAGGACCAAAGCACCCCTAAAGGCCACCGTCCCAGTGACGGATCACGAATTCTCGCAGGTCGTTCTGCCGTTTTTGGAACGCTTCGCTTCGGTCGCACTTAAGGCCCATAGCGAGCGCGATGGCGTTCATCGCCCGGTGCAATTGCAGCTGGTGGGCAAACTGAGTCACGGTGAGGACGATCATCTTAAAGCCCAGCGCGCTCAGCACGGTCATACGCTCCGCATCCGACGCGCTGCGCTGTTTATCAAGATGGTCCGAGCCGTTGTACTCAATCCCCGTACCGCTCGCAGGCGCATATACGTCGATTTCGAAATACCCGGCCTTTGCGAGATACTTGAACTCGTTGGGAACATCGACCCGATGGTTGAGCTCGATCTTGGCGTATCCCAGCCCTCCCTGGGAACGTTTTGCTACGACCATGATTGCGGTGGCCGTCTCCATGGGCGACCGCGCGCCATCGTGCACGCGCTTGAGCACGGCGGCCGCGCGTATAGCCCCCTGACGAGATCGGTTCTCATTGCAATAAGTAATCAAGTCGGCAACGGTATACCTCTGCCCCATCTCGATATAATCGCCTGTCGACAGATGATTCAAATGGTATCGGGCACAGATTTCGTAGCCATATTCCAACTGTTCGGGCTCGCTCATCCACGAACCCGCTTGGACAAAGCACATGGCCTCATCAACCACCAGAAGGCCCTCTGCCACCTCGATAAGATGGTCTGGAGGTACCGGCGCCCCAAACACGTGGCACCTAAATCCAGCCGGCGTCGAGCGCTCAAAATCGAAGTTGACGAGCGTGTCGATATGATCGAGCTCTTCTCGTGGAATACCGAGCGAAACCAGATAGTCGGCAACAATCTCAACTGCCGTTGAAGCCCTCAGCCCCTTGGCATCGAGTCCCAATTTGGGCAGGCTCGCGGTCGGTTCCGCCTCGTTAGCAAGCGAGTCCTCATCGTATAGGCTGCTTGCTCGCGAGAGCGGCTCGGACGGGCGCGCCACGTTATGGTACAGCCAGGCAGTCTTATGGGACAGGACGATCGGCAGGTCCATGAGCCCTCCAATGGAGTCGGATAACCAACCTTATTCCCCTGCCCACGAGTCCGCACACCTTCGTGCGCAAGAAAGCGATTCCACCCGGTCGAGCGGCAGAAAAACCATCACAACATTCGATGCTTTTCCCGTTTTTGGCAAAAAACGTCGAATGTTGTGATGGTTTGAGGCGAGGTGAGGGGCGCAGAGGGCCAAAGTATCGTGCTCGGAGCGTGACTTTTTTCGCCCCGTCTTCATCACAAACCTTGACTCTACAATCGTTATAGGGTTTTCACTACACTGGTAGCTAAACGAACCAAGCCAGAAAGCCCCGCCCATGGAACACGACCTCACACGCGGCAATGTCCTTAAGACCATCGCGGTCTTTGCCCTGCCCTATATGCTCTCGTACTTTTTGCAGATGCTCTACGGCATGGCCGACCTGTACATGATGGGGCAGTTTAGCGGCGCCGCCGGCATCACCGCCGTGGGCAATGGCGCGCAGACGCTCTACATCATTACCGTGACGCTCGTGGGCCTGGCCATGGGAACGACGGTCATCGTCGGCCACGCCGTGGGCTCGCGTCGCTTCGATCGCGCCGAGACCGCCATCGGCAACACCATTACGCTGTTTATGGGCGTCTCGATGGTACTGGCCGTCATCTTGTTTGCACTATGCCCGCAGGTTGTGGCGCTCATTGGCACGCCGCCCGAGGCGGTCGAAGGCACCGCCGCCTACCTGCGTATCTGCTTTGTCGGCATTCCGTTTATCGCCGCATACAACATTCTTTCAGCCATCTTTCGCGGCCTGGGCGATTCGCGCTCGCCCATGTACGTGATTGGCGTGGCGTGCATCATCAACATCGCGCTCGATTTTCTGTTTATCGGGCATATGGGGCTCGGCCCCGTGGGTGCGGCGCTCG
This sequence comes from uncultured Collinsella sp., assembly GCA_958419975.1. Classification (GTDB taxonomy): domain Bacteria; phylum Actinomycetota; class Coriobacteriia; order Coriobacteriales; family Coriobacteriaceae; genus Collinsella. The sequence goes on along the minus strand of CATZIG010000140.1, from coordinate 2,760 downwards.
GCACGGTAACCGCCCAGACGGCCAGCGTTGCGCTCGCACTCGTGTGGCTTAAGAGCCGCCGTACGAACATCCACGTTAAGCGCAGCGACCTGCGCCCCCAGGCCGAGGTGCTCGGCAGCATTCTTAAGATCGGCGTGCCCGTGGCCGTGCAGGACGGCTGCATCCAGGTGGCGTTTATGTTTATCACCGTCATCGCCAACCACCGAGGGCTCGTCGACGCCGCCGCCGTGGGCCTGGTCGAGAAGATGATCAGCTTTTTGTTCATTGTTCCGAGCTCCATGGGCGCCACCGTCAGCGCGCTCACGGCGCAAAATGCCGGCGCGGGCAAGGGCGATCGCGCGCGTCAGGTGCTCAAAGACGCCATGACGATCTCGGTAGTGTATGGCTGCCTAATCACGGTGCTGATGTGGCTGGTGGCACCGGCGTTTATTGGCTTTTTTGCCAAGGACCCCGCGGTGGTCGCGGCCGGCACCGGCTATATGCACAGTTATATTTTCGACGCAATCTTTGCTGGCATCCACATTTGCTTTAGCGGCTTTTTCGCTGCATACGGCAAGAGCTACATCGGCTTTGCGCACAACGTGCTGGCCGTGGCGCTCATTCGCGTGCCCGGCGCGTGGCTGCTGTCGAACGCCTATTCCGACACGCTGTTTCCTATGGGCATCGCCTCGCCGTGCGGATCGATTTTGTCGGCAGTCATCTGTGGTGTCGCATTTACCGTACTCAACCGCCGCGGAACTTTTGACAAACTGATGGCGTAGCGGGGCAACGCGAGCCTGGCGCCCCTCCCCTGTTTTTTACCGAAAGGAGCGGTCCTGTGACCGACTCGCCAACTGAACATACTGAGGGCCTGCTCCGCATTGGCGAGGTGGCGCGCCTGTTTAACCTGAGCGTGGGCACGCTACGCCATTACGAACAGATGGGATTGCTGGACCCGGCGCACATCGATCCGGCGAGTGGATACCGCTACTACGGATCGCGGCAGCTCTCCACCCTCAACACCATCAGCCACCTGCGTGTTCTCGACTTGCCGCTCGCACAAATCCGCGAGTTTGTGACCACGCGCGATGTGGACCTCATGCAGCGACAGCTGGCTCAGCAGCAGGAGCTCATCGAGCACAAGCGCCGCGAGCTCGAACGCGTGTCGCGCAAGATTGACAACCGGCTTGCCCTGCTGCACGATGCCCTGAGCACCGAGCTTGACACCATTTGCACAGTCGATGCGCCCGAGCTTCGCTGCGCCGTGTTGCACGAACGCGTCAACCCTACCGACGCCTATGCGCTGGAGTGGCAAATTCGTCAACTGCAGAAGGGCCAGCACGAGACCTTTGTCTTTCTGGGCAACTTGGGCGTTGGGATTAGCGCCGAGCGTCTCGCCGCCGGCGACTTTGATGGCTACGACGAGGTCTTCCTGCTGCTCGATGACACCGATGAGTACTTGGGCGACGTCGAGGTGCGACCCGCCGCGCGCTGCCTGACCATAAGCTTCCGCGGCACGCACGGGCAGGCGGGCTCGCGCTATGAGCAGCTACTCGGCTATATACACGAACACAACCTAGCACCCGCCGGGCCCTCGCGCGAGATCGCCCTCATCGACGACATCATCAGCGACGACCCCGCGACCTACGTGACGCAGATCACGGTGCCGGTTGCCCCGGCAAAGTAAGAACCGCCCGGAAGGCATCGTGCTTCCGGGCGGTTCTTACTAATCATTATCCAGCAACTCGAATCGATTTCTAGATATCACCAATGCGGCATAATCTTGGCTTTGGTGAAAAACATGGGCAACCACAACGTCATCGTTATCGTAGTAATAAAGCATTACATAAGAATTGACGAGGCAAGCATGGTAGCCAAGCGCTGCAAGCTCGGGTAACTTCGATAAGCCGTAGTCAACTACACCACTTTGAAGAAGCTGGAGCTGACTACGGTATTTATCAAGAAAATGCCGGGCGGTAAAAATACCATGCCCTAATAGATAATCAACGATATCGTCAACCTCTTGTTCAGCTGTAGGCAGAATCTTGACGTTATAGGCCATATTTTGCCTCAAGGTCATCGAGGGCCTCAAAGGCATCACGCGCCGTGCCGGCAGCACGCTCCCGCTCGGCCACAGCTATACGAGCCATCAGGCGAGCTTTAGCCTGTTCCTGAACCATGAGGTCATAGTCTTCAGATCGAAGTACAACAAATTTGCTATAGCCGTTTTTTGTAACAGTCACTGGACCCGTAGTAGTTTCAACGAGCTCAGAAAACTTTGCGGTGTCCCGCATATCTTTAATTGGAACGCAAACGGGCATGGCACACTCCTAACATAATTGTGTACACAATTATGTTACACCAAAACGACCCCGCTAAAGTCCTAAAGCATCTTCACTGACAATCTGAATGTCATCGCCCTTGGACTGGAGTTCCAAGGCTTTCTTTACCTTACTTCCGTAGTTCTTTGTAGTCCAAGCATCGCTGCCTTCATCGCCCACAACCACGTAGTCGCATTTCTTTGACACGCCACTCAGTACCTGGCCGCCATTCTGCAAAATAAACTGCTTGATACACTCTTTTGAACCATGATAGAAAGTACCAGAGAGGCAGAATTTCTTTCCTTCAATTTGAACCTGTCGATGCGCTACGCCATCGGAGCAGGGATTGATTACCCCCTGCAATAAACCAACCAATTGATTGGATTCGCGCTCATCTATATCACCATCCGCCAAAGCGGCAGTTAGAAGCGAGCAAACTTTGTCGAGCAAAGGGTCGCCT
>CATZIG010000139.1 GCA_958419975.1 uncultured Collinsella sp. | reverse complement strand
CCACGATGCCGCCGATGCTGTCGAGTTCGTCGCGCGCGGCTAGGATCTCCTCGCGCATGCGGCCGGCTGCGGCGGCGTCAATGCACGGCAGATCGTTCGTAAGGATCGCCTTGCGGTCGGCCTCGCGATAGACCATATCGTCCATTGGCAGGTCGGAGATACCGCCGATCTGCGCAACGTGCGCCATGACCTGAATGCCGCGGGCCTCAAGTGCCTGCAGCGCAATGCCGCCGGCGATGCACAGGGGTGCCGTTAGGCGGCCGGAGAAATGCCCACCGCCGGCGACGTCGTGCATGTTGTGGTACTTCACGCGCGCCGGAAAGTCTGCGTGCCCGGGGCGGGGCTTGCGGCGCAGCTCGGAATAGTCCTTGGAGCGCGTGTTGGTGTTCTCGATAATCGCGGCGATGGGTGCGCCAGTGGTGTGTCCATCGACCACACCGGCGATGATATGCGCGGCGTCGGCTTCGCGGCGCTTGGTTGCGGTTTCGTCGCGACCGGGGGCGCGACGGTCGAGGAAGGCCTGCAACTCCTCCTGGTCCACGGCGATGCCCGCCGGGATGCCATCGAGCGAGCAGCCGATAGCGGGGGAGTGCGATTGGCCGAAGATGCTTAAGTGCAAGACGTTGCCAAAGGTCGAGGACATGCTATTCCTCCTCGAGCGTGACCTTGCCGCCCAGTAGGCGGTAGTGGTCGAAGAAATCGGGATAGGACTTGTTGACGGCCTCGGCGCCGTGGATCACGACCTCGCCGGTGGCACGGCTCGCGGCGATGGCGGCCATCATGGCGATGCGGTGGTCGTTGTGCGAATCGACCTCACCGCCGGTGAAGGCATCGACGCCCTTGATGATGAGGTCGTCGCCGGCAATACGCACCTGCGCGCCCAGCGCGGTGAGCTCGCGGGTGGTGGTGGCCAGGCGGTCGGATTCCTTGATACGCAGACGGGCGCAATCGCGGATAAAGGTGCGGCCCTGAGCCAGCGAGGCCACGGCCGAGATAACGGGTACCAGGTCGGGAATGTCGTGGGCGCTCATCTCAAAGCCGGCGAGCTTGTCGGACTGCACGGTGGCGGCGTTGGTGGAGCGCACGATGCGGGCGCCAAAGCGCGAAAGCGCGGCAAGCACGTTGCGGTCGCCCTGTGCAGAGCTCAGCGACACGCCCTCGACGGTGATGGGGTCGGTGCCGATGGCGCCGGCGCACAGCCAAAAGGCGGCGTTGGACCAGTCGCCCTCGACGGCTACGCTGCCGGGCGTGCGGTACGAGCCGCTGCTCACGCGGAAGTTCGTGACCTCGGGCTGGCCGTCCTTGGCCGGAATACGCTCGACGTTGACCTCGACGCCAAAGGCCTTCATGGCCTGGATCGTCAGGTTGATGTAGGGGCGGCTCTCAATAAGGCCGGTCACCTGCACGCAGGAGGGCTTGGCCAGCAGCGGGGCTGCCAGCAGCAGGCCCGAGATATACTGCGAGCTCACGTTGCCCGGCAGCACGAAGGTGCCCGGGCGCATGCGGCCGCTTGTCTTGAGCGGAAAACCGCCCAGACCCTGCAGGTCGCAGCCGGCGGCGATGATCTCGTCCGAGAGCGGGGACAGCGGGCGGGCGCCCAAGCGTCCCTGACCCACAAAAGTTGCTTCTGCGCCCAGCGCGCAGGCGACGGGCAACATAAAGCGGAGCGTGGAGCCGCTTTCGCCGCAGTCAAGCGTTCCGCCAGCAAGTGCCTTGAGCAGGCCAAACTCAATGCTCTTCATAGTGGGGTGGACCTGGAAGCCGTCCTCGACGGTCTCGATGCGAGCGCCGAGCGCCGTGAGGCAACGTACCGTGGCTTCGATGTCGGCGCAGGTGGTGTTGCAGGTAACGTGCGTCTCGCCGTTGGCAAGTGCAGCGCAGATGATGAGGCGATGCGCCATCGACTTGGACGCGATCGCGGGAACGGTGCCCTTGAGCGGGGAGGGGGTGATGCGGGCTAGCATGCGGATGCGTCTCCCTTCTGGCCGAGGCCCTCGGCAATGAGTTCGTGGAAAGTGGAAAGCGGCGTGCGGTCGATGCTGCAGCGGCCGATGCCGTGCGGAATCACCAGGTCGATGGTGTCGCCCGCGCGCTTCTTGTCGTGGAGCGCCTCGGCAAAGACGGCATCGGCATCTAGGTCGCAGCGGGTCTTGAGGCCATGGCGGGCGCAGAGCCCCTCAATACGACCGGGCAGTGCAGCATCGCAAACGCCGTGCAGGGCCGCGGCGCGCGTGATAATGCCCATGCCGATCGACACACAGTTGCCGTGTCCGAGCTCAAAGTGCTCGCAAGCCTCGACCGCGTGTCCGGCGCTGTGTCCAAAGTTGAGGAGCTTGCGCTGGTTGGTCTCGCGCTCGTCGGCAACGACCACGGCGCGCTTGATGTCGATATTGCGGGCGATGATGAGCGCTACGCGCGCCACATCGCGGTTGAGCAGCTCCAGCGTGAGCGGGGTCTTCTCCAGCTCGGCGAAAAGCTCCGGGTCGGCGATCACGGCGTGCTTGACGACCTCGCCGCAGCCGTCGGCGAACTGCTCGGGCGTGAGGGTGGCTAGGCACCCCACGTCGGCGATAACCACGCTCGGCTGCCAAAAGGCGCCGGCCAAGTTCTTGCCGGCAGCCAGGTCGATGGCGGTCTTGCCGCCCACCGACGAATCCACCATAGCGAGCAGGCTCGTCGGGATCTGCACAAACTTGCAGCCGCGCATGTAGGTGGCGGCCACAAAGCCCGCCACGTCGCCCACGACACCGCCGCCGAGTGCCACGATCACGTCGGAGCGTGAAAGCTCGTGCTCGGCCACAAACTCCAAAATGGCAACATAGGTTTCGGCGCGCTTATGGGCTTCGCCGGCCTCGAAGGTGCAGATGCTCACCTCGTAGCCTGACGCCTCCAGGCTCTGCTTAACGGGCATCTGGTAGAGCGGGCCCACGTTGGTGTCCGTCACGATGACGACCTTGGTGCCGCCGGCAGTGGCGCGCACGAGCGGTCCCGCCTGCTCCAGCAAAAACGTGCCAACATGCACCTGATAGGGGCGTGCAGTGTCGATATCGATGGTAATCGCCATAAGCTTCGGTCCTTTCGACCTGGCGTGATAGGTGGTCTAGTGGGAGGACTCGTCGTCGAGCGCGCGCTTGATGCGGTCTCCCTCGGCAAGAAGATTCTCCAGATAGCGCTGGTCGCGGTTCTTGAGCGCTCGGCTGTAGGCGCCAAGCGACTCGATCAGATGGTCGATCTCGAAGGCGAGCGCGTCAGCGTCGTCGATCATGAGCTCGGACCACATTTGCGGGTTGAGGTGCGCCACGCGGGTGAGATCGCGGTAGCTGCCGGCCGAAAAGCCGTGGTGGACCTGGGCAGTGGGGCTTTTGACGTAGGCGTTGGATACCACGTGCGCAAGCTGGCTCGTGAAGGCGATGACGCGGTCGTGCTCTGCGGCGCTGGTCACGCTGAACTTGCCAAAGCCCAAGGGGCGCACCATCTCGCGTACCTGGCCCAAAAGCTCCAGCTTGAGCGCATCGTCCACCGCGGGCGGCACGAGCACGAGTGGCGCACCCTGGAACAGGTCGGCGCGGGAGTGCGCATAGCCCGAGTACTGCGTGCCCGCCATGGGGTGCGCGCCCACAAAGTAAAAGCCGTGCTCGCGGGCAAGCTCAAAGGCGCGCTCGCACACGATGCCCTTGACGCCCACCGTGTCGATCACCACGGGGCCCATGATAGCCTCGGTGTCGGTGGCGTCGGCGAGTGCCTGGGCATGCGCCTCGAGCCACTCGATGCAGGCTTCGGGGTAGCAAGCCAGGACGATGATGTCGCACTCGCCGAGCGTCTCGTCGTTGAGCTCGCCGGCGACGGTACCCATGCTGGCGGCCGTCATGACGTCATCGTCGGGGTCCCAGGCCAGCACGCGGACGCCCGCCTGCGCATAGCCGCGCGCAAAGCTGCCGCCGATGAGGCCCAGGCCGACGATGCCGGCGCACTTGGGGCCGCCCTGGTTAACGCGCGCGTTTCTCACCGTACCCATGGCCTACTCCTGAACGGTCTCTTGGCAGACGACCTCGCGGATGGCTCGGATGCGGCGCATGGTGTCGTCGAACTGATCGGGGGTGAGGGCCTGGGCGCCGTCGGACCAGGCGCGGCTCGGCTCGTCGTGGACCTCGATCTCCAGGCCGTTGGCACCGCAGGCGGTCGCGGCGAGCGCCATGGGCTCAACGTAGCGGGTGTAGCCGGTGGCGTGGCTGGGGTCGGCGACGACGGGCAGGTGCGACAGGTGGTGCAGCACCGGCACGGCGTTGAGGTCGAAGGTGTTGCGGGCGCGGGTCTCGAAGGTGCGGATGCCGCGCTCGCACAGGATGACGTTGTCGTTGCCCTCGCTCATGATGTACTCGGCTGCCATAAGCAGCTCGTCGATCGTGCCGGACATGCCGCGCTTAAGCAAGATCGGAGTCTGGGTCTTGCCGACCTCCTTGAGCAGGGGGAAGTTCTGGGCGTTGCGGGCGCCGATCTGCATGACGTCAATCTTCTTGTCCAGGAAGACCTGCACGTCGCGTGGGTCCATGATTTCGGTGACGATCGGCATATCGAGCTCGGCAGACGCCTCGCACAGCAGGTCGAGGCCGGCGGGGCCCATGCCCTGGTAGGCGTAGGGAGAGGTGCGGGGCTTGTAGGCACCGCCGCGCAGCATCGTGGCGCCGGCGGCCTTCACGCGGCGGGCGATGCGGATGAGGTTCTCGCCCTCGACTGAGCACGGGCCGGCGATGACCTGGAACTGATCGCCGCCGATCTTGACGCCGTGGCCGCAGTCGATGACGGAGTCCTCGGGGTGGAACTTGCGGTTGGCGCGCTTGAACGGCTCGGAGACGCGCTGTACGCGCTCGACGACATCCATGGACTCGAGCAGGAACGGGTCGATCTTGGTCGTATCGCCCACCAGGCCGATGATCGTCTCGTTCTCGCCGCGCGAGACATCGGTCTTCAGACCCTTTTTCTCAATCCAGCTGACGATATGGCTGACGGCCTCGTCGCTGGCGCTCTGCTTTAAAATTGCAATCATGGTGTGCCTCTCACCTCGATGGATAACTTTTGCAAAAACGGCCCGCATCGCGAGCCGTGTATATATGGTGCATGAGAGTTTATACTATCTGGCTCGCTTTTGCCTTCTAAAGTGGGCCGTTGCACCGCGTCTTCCTCGGAATTGCAAAGCTTTTTCTTTTATTTTGATAGCCCGTGGTGCACTTGGGTATAATGCCAAACGTTGGCCCTATTAGCTCAGGGGATTAGAGCGTCTGCCTCCGGAGCAGAAGGTCGTAGGTTCGAATCCTGCTCCCGCCACTAAGAGAGGCTCACCATTTGGTGGGTCTCTCATCTTTTATATGCTCGGCATAGGCATGTGCGCCGCTCATCCGTAGTGGCGTACCTCCGGCGCGCTCTGCTGTGCTCGCGCATCGGCTAC
>CATZIG010000138.1 GCA_958419975.1 uncultured Collinsella sp. | reverse complement strand
CATCGATCCTCGCCACCCCTTCCCCAACCTACGCAATGGCGCGCTCTATCTGGCCTGTGGTCTGGACGGCGCCACCGACGAGGAGAGCCTGCTGGGCCTTATCGAGATTCCCGCCTCGATGAACCGCGTGGTCGAGATCCCCTCGCCCACCGGCACCTACTCCTACATCTTGCTCGAGGACGTCATCCTCGCCTGCCTGGACAGCTGCTTTGGCTCCTATAAGCCGCTGGATCGTGCGCTGATCCGCGTCACCCGCAACGCCGACATCGATCCGGACGGCGAGGGCGTCGAAGAGGAAGAGGACTACCGCCAGCACATGAAGCGCATCCTCAAGAAGCGCCTGCGTCTGCAGCCGGTAGTGCTCGCGGTCTCGGGGTCGCTCGAGAAGGCAACGCTCAAGACCATCCGCAAGGCGCTCGAGCTTTCGCGCCGCTCTGTCTTTACCTGCGATATCCCGCTCGACCTGGGCTACGTCTTTGGCATTGAGGGCAAGATTCCCGAGCACCTGCGCAACGAGCTGCTCTTTACGCCGTTTAGGCCGCAGCCCAATCCCACCATCGACATGACCCGCTCCATCCGCGAGCAGGTGCTGCAGCACGACAAGCTGCTCTTTTATCCCTACGAGGCCATGAACCCCTTCCTGGATCTGGTGCACGAGGCCGCCTACGACCCCGAGTGCATCTCGCTGCGCATCACGCTCTACCGCGTGGCCAAGCAGAGCCGCCTGTGCGAGTCGCTGATCGATGCTGCCGAGAACGGCAAAGAGGTCACGGTGCTCATGGAACTTCGTGCCCGCTTTGACGAGCAGAACAACATCGAGTGGGCCGAGCGCCTGGAAGAGGCCGGCTGCACCGTCATCTATGGTTCCGAGGGCTTTAAATGCCACTCAAAGATCTGCCAGCTCACCTATCGCGAGGGCATGGCGCTAACGCGCCTCACGCTTTTGGGCACCGGCAACTTTAACGAGAAGACGGCCAAACTCTACAGCGACTTTATGCTCATGACAGCCCATCCCGGCATCGGCGAGGACGCCAACCTGTTCTTCCGCAATCTGTCACTGGGCAACCTGCGCGGCGACTACCGCTTCCTGGGTGTGGCGCCCGTCGGACTGAAACCGCTCATCATGCGCGGGCTTGACCGCGAGATCCAGCGCGCCCTTGCCGGCGAGCCCGCCCGCGTGTTCTTTAAGCTCAACTCGCTGACCGACCGCGAGGTTATCGACAAGATCGCCGAGGCATCGTGTGCCGGCGTGCGCGTAGACATGATCATCCGCGGCATCTCGTGCCTCAAGCCCGGTGTTCCGGGCAAGACCGAGAACGTGCATGTCCGCTCCATCGTCGGACGCTTTTTGGAGCACGCGCGCGTCTATGCTTTCGGCGTGGACTCGGACATGATTTACCTGAGCTCGGCAGACATGATGACGCGCAACACCGAGCACCGCGTGGAGATTGCCTTCCCCGTGCTCGACCCCACCTGCCGCGCCCTAGTGCACGAGTACATGGGCATGCAGCTGCGCGACAACGTGAAGGCCCGCAGCCTCACGAGCGACGGCACCTGGGTCCCCGTGGAGCGTGCAGAGGGTGAGAAACCCTTCAACTCGCAGGAAGCCCTGCTGGAGCGTGCCTATCGCAACGCCGAGGCCGCGCCCGAGCCCGTCATTGAGGCGGAACCTGCCCCCGAGGGCGAGCCGCAGCCAGTAGCACCCAAGGTCCAAGAGGTCCAGGCGACCGTCATTGAGCCCGAGCCTGCACCTGCACCTCAGCCCGATCCGCAGGTCATCAAGCCCGCACCCGAGACGAGCGCCCGTCGCGATAAGCCCGCCGGCAAGACCAAGGCCATCGAGCGCCATCGCCCCGGCCGCGTGCGCATGGGCCTGGGTCTGATCGGCCTGGGTCTTAAGACGCTCATTACCGGCAAGACGAAATAGTCGTTTGTAGAAGCAGTTTGTAGAAGCGCCCCGCATTTGAGGAAAGCCTCGGATGCGGGGCGCTTTTCCCTGCTACCATGGTGCGAACAACAACGCGAATGACAGGCAGGAATATGAAGCTCACTATAGAATCGATGACCTACGGCGCCGACGGGCTGGCGCACGCCGACAACGGCAAGGCCGTCTTTGTGCAGGGCGCCGTGGCAGGCGACACCGTCGAGGTCGAGGTCGTACAGGACGGCAAGTCGTTCATGCGTGCCCGCACCACCGAGATTCTGGAGCCAAGCCCCGATCGCATTCAGCCTCCCTGCCCCTTCGTGGGCATCTGCGGCGGCTGCTCGTGGGGCAATCTCTCACGCACGGCACAGCTCGCCGCCAAGGAGCAAAATCTGCGCTCCACGCTCGAGCGTATCGGCAAGTTCAGCCCCGATCAAGTCGATGAACTGGTGCAACCCATCCGCCACACCAAGGACGACTGGGGCTACCGCAATAAAATCGAGCTCGAACCGACCGTCGTCAACGGTCGTGTGCGCCTTGGCATGCACGGTGTCGACCCCAGCAAAATCGTGACCGTCGATATGTGTCCGCTGTTCGATAAGCGCTTCCCGAAGGCACTCAAATCGGTCGTCGGCGCACTCAACTATCTAAGCGGCAGCCATGACTTGGGGCTCGAACGCGTGGGCATTCGCGCATCGCGCCGCACCAAGGCACTCGAGGTCGCACTCTGGACGCCCACGGGCTCTTTCCCGCGCTCGCAAGTCTCGCGCGTGTTGGCAGACGCCGCGCACCCCACAAGTGTCGTACGCGTGATGAGCAAGGGCGAAAAGAAGGCCCGCCGTGTCTCCAAGGTCGAAATGCTCGCCGGAGAGGGCTCATGGACCGAGAATATCGCCGAAGATCAGATGCGCTTGTCTGCCCCGTCTTTTTTCCAGGTCAACACCAAGGGTGCCGAGATTTTGATCGATCTTGTCATGGAAGCGCTCGACCCGCAGGAAGACGAGCTTGCCGTGGACCTGTACTGCGGTGCCGGCACCTTTACCCTGCCGCTCGCCCGCCGCTGCGACTTTGTCGCTGCCGTCGAGGCCTACGGCCCCGCCGTGCGCGATCTACGCCGTAACCTGGAAATCAACAAGCTTGATAACGTCGACGTCATTGGCGGAGACGCGGTGCGCGAGTTCCCCGACCAGGATGCCGACATCTTGGTGGTCGACCCGCCGCGCGCAGGCCTCGCCCCCGAGGCGATCGGCCTTATCGCCAGCACGAGTGCCCGCGATGTCGCCTACGTGAGCTGCGACCCGGCCACCCTGGCGCGCGATCTCAAACGCTTTGTCGAAGAAGGCACCTTCTCCCCCGTAAAGATCACGCCAGTCGACCTGTTCCCACAAACCTTCCACTGCGAGACCGTCGTCCACCTTAGGCGCAACTAGCCACTTAATCATTGCTCAGAAAAATCATTGGGAAATCGAGCGTGGCAAGCGGAGGTCTTCGGGGTATAAGACGGCTAATTGTATGCCGCCTATGAAAGGAACCCTCATGCCCAGCGTTGCCGTTCTCGCCGCCGATGGCTTTGAAACTATTGAATGCTTGACCATGGTCGATGTCATGCGTCGCGGCGGCGTGCGTGCCACGCTCGTCTCGATTATGCCCACGCGTGAGGTCGTAAGCTCGCTGCAGATCCCCGTGACCTGCGATGCGCTCTTTGATGAGATCAACTTTGACGAGTACGACTGCGTCGTGCTGCCCGGCGGCCTGCCCGGTGCCACCAACCTGCGCGCCGATCAGCGTGTCTGCGACGTGGTCTGCGAGTTCGCCGCGACCAAGCACGTCGCCGCCATCTGCGCCGCCCCGTTTATCCTGGGCGAGCTCGACCTACTCGAGGGGCGCCACGCCACGTGCTTCCCTGGCTTTGAGAAAAGCTTCCCCGAAGGCGCCTATACTGGCGAGAAGGTCACGCAAGACGGCAACATCATCACTGCCAGCGGCATGGCACAGTCACTCCCCTTTGCATTGGAGCTGCTGCGCACGCTCGCCGGCGACAAGGCCGTCGAGAAGGTCGCCGAGGGCATCCAACTATGATTTTGGCTTCCCAATCGCCGCGCCGCATAGAGCTGATGCGCGAGGCAGGCTACAACATTCGCGTGATTCCCGCGGATATCGACGAAACGCCCTTTGATGGCGAGCCCCCGCTCACGCTTGTCGAGCGCTTGGCACGCGCCAAGGCGGCTGCCGTTGCTGCCGAGTATGCCGAGCCCAATGAGTTGACCGTCGCGGCCGACACCATCGTCACCTTCGACGGCAAGATTTTGGGCAAGCCGGCAACCGAGGACGAGGCGCGCACCATGCTCCGTGAGCTTTCGGGCCGCACGCACCAGGTCGCAACCGGCGTCTGCATCGTTAAGGCAGGCGATACGGCCGCCCCGCATGCCGCCGAGAGCCTGTCGTTTGTCGATGTGACCGACGTGACGTTCTACGAGCTCACCGACGAGCAGATCGAGCACTACGTTGCCTCGGGTGAGCCCATGGATAAGGCAGGCGCCTACGGCATCCAGGGCACAGGCGGCCGCATGCTCGTGCACGATATTTCGGGCGACTTCTATAACGTAGTGGGCCTACCCATCGCCCGCGTCGCGCGCGCGATTCAAAAACTCTCGTAATTGCATCTGGCGCTGGGTATTCCCCAGCGCCTACAATTTTGGCGTACCGTACGGATCCCGACCGGGCACAAGGCGCGGCGGAAAACCGATAGGAGTTAAACATGGATACACTGCTCGAGGCCATTGACGTCTGCGATGTCGATGGCTTTTGCTATGGCAACTATACGGACGAGGAGGCCGGCACCGGTTGCACCGTAATCGTGGCACCCGAGGGCGCCACCGGCGGCGTTGACGTACGCGGTGGCGCTCCCGCTTCGCGCGAGACCGACCTGCTACGACCCGAGAACACCGTCGACAAGGTCCACGCCGTCTGCCTTTCGGGCGGATCGGCCTTTGGCCTCGAAGCTGCAAGCGGCGTCGCTCGCGAGCTTGAGAGCCGCGGCATCGGCCTTCCCGTCGGCCCCACGCAGGTGCCTATCGTGTGCTCCAGCTGTATCTTCGACCTTGCCTTTGGTAACCCCACCGTGCGCCCCGACATTGAGGCCGGCATCGCCGCCGTGCGCGAAGCACTCGACCACACCCCCACCAAGCTCGAACAGGGCAACGTAGGCGCCGGCACGGGCGCTACCGTGGGTAAGCTCATGGGGCCTGCCACCTGCATGAAGGCCGGCCTTGGAGCTGCCGCCGTGGCACTCGGCCCCATCAAGGTGGGCGCCGTGGTCTCGGTCAACGCCTGCGGCAACGTTGTCGACCCCTTCACCGGCGAGTGGGTCTCCGGCATGCGCGCCGCAGCCGATAGCGACCAGATCGTCGACATGGAACTCGCAGCCTTTGCCGCCGCCGGATCCATGCAGATGCCGCTCGACCGCACCAACACCACCATCAGCTGCATCGTCACCAACGTGGAACTCACTAAGGCACAAG
>CATZIG010000137.1 GCA_958419975.1 uncultured Collinsella sp. | reverse complement strand
CTCTGGCCCCGGTTCCCGAGTGCGCCGAGTCCGATGCCAAGAGCTTCTACCTTGCACCGGTCGGTAACGGCCCGTTCATGATGGACGGCAAGTGGGAGGATGGTCAGGAGATCAACCTCAAGAAGTTCGACGATTACTATGGCGACAAGGCCAAGATCGATGGCATCCACTTCCAGGTCATCAAGGACATGGAGACCGCTTACAAGGAGTTCCAGGCCGGTAACCTCGATGTCTGCGACGTTCCCGTTGCTCAGATCGACGCCGCCAAGAAGGATCGCGGCGTGTCCAAGGACGGCTACACCATGGGTGACGGCGAGCGCATGCTGCTCGGCTCCGAGCCTTCCACCTACTACCTGACCTGCAACAACACGGCCGAGCCGTTCAACAACGCCGACCTGCGCAGGGGTATCTCCCTGGCCATCAACCGTGAGGCCATCTGCAAGACTATCTTCAAGGGTACCCGTACCCCCGCCGACGGCATTGTTCCTCCGGGCATCGATGGCTACAAGGAGGGCGCATGGGAGTTCTGCGCCTACGACGTCGACAAGGCTAACGAGTACCTGGACAAGGTTGCTCCCGCTGGCGCTAACGGCGATCGTGGCATTAACGTGACCCTTTCCTACAACCAGGATGGTGGCCACAAGGAGATCATGGAGTCCATCATCGGTGACCTCGCCAAGGTTGGCGTTACCGCTGTCTCCGATACCCCTGAGTGGTCTGCCTTGCTCGAGCAGTACCAGAACTTTAACTATCAGTTCGGTCGTCTGGGTTGGATTGCCGACTACCCGATTATGGACAACTTCCTGTATCCGCTGTTCCACTCCGACTCCCTCGGTGGCGACAACCGCTCCGGTTACAACAACCCCGAGTTCGACGCCAAGGTCAACGAGGCTCGCACCACGGTTGACGACGAAGAGCGCGTTGCTAAGATGCAGGAGGCCGACGCTATGGTCGCTGCCGACTGCCCGGTCATCCCGGTGATGTTCTACACACACACCATCGTCGGCTCCGATCGCATCAAGCACCTCTATGTCGATCCGCAGAAGCACGCTGAGCTGGGTACCGCTGAGCTCGCCTAAGAGTTTGCAGCTTCCGTGAGGGTCAAGTATTTACGTAGACCTCATGGGAAACATACAGTTCTCCCTAACCTGGGGTAAACTGGCTGATGGTAATTTTGGGATGCCGGTCTGGCGATCGGCATCCCATTTAGGTTAATCCCTAGATAGGGGAGTGGTATGGGTAAGTACATCGTTAAACGTGTGCTTCAGTTCATCCCGGTATTTTTGGGCGTTACGCTGATTCTGTTCGCCCTTCAGAATATCGTGCCGGGAGATCCGATCAAGCTGATCGGTGGAGACAAGGCTCTGTCCCCCGAGGTGGAGCTTCAGCTTCGCGTCCGCTATCACCTGGTCCAGTCGGACGAGGACGGCAACGCGATCCTTGACGAGAACGGCGACCCCGTTCAAACGTCGCTCGTGGACCGTTACTTGTATTACATGAACGGCCTGCTTCATGGCGATTTGGGCAATTCGTATCAGCGCAAGCTGCCGGTTACGGAAATTTTTGCCCAGAAGTATCCGTATACGGTCAAACTTGCCGCGTGCGCCATCGTGCTCGAGGCAATCATGGGTATCGGTGCGGGTATCATTTCGGCGGTAAAGCGTTATTCCTTCTGGGATATTTTGGTAACGCTCACCACGTCGATCCTCGTTGCGGTCCCGGCCTTCTGGCTCGGTATGTTGCTGCAGCTGTTCTTTGGCGTCATCCTCAAGGACGCTACGGGCGGTGCAATCTCCATGCCGATCTCGGGTGCCGGCGGTTCCAGCTCTCAGTATCAGGATTGGATGCACTATGTGCTTCCGACCATTACGCTGGCTTCGGTTTCGACCGCTTATGCCGCCCGCATTATGCGCTCGCAGCTGCTTGACGTCATGAACCAGGATTACATCCGTACGGCAAAGGCCAAGGGTCTCTCCAATCGCGCGATCATCGTCAAGCATGCGCTTAAGAATGCACTCATCCCCGTCGTTACCTATATTGGTGTCGACTTTGGTGGCATGCTTTCGGGCGCCATCCTGACCGAGACGGTTTTTAACTGGCCCGGTATCGGCTATGAGGTCTATCGCGCCATTAGCATGCGTGACTGGCCCATCGTTATGGGCGGCGTTACGCTCATCGTCGTCGTCGTCATGGTGATTAACCTGCTCGTCGACATTAGCTATGCATTCCTCGACCCGCGCATCCGCCTTGGCGGTCCGTCGGATAAGGCCTAAGGGAGGTACGTCTCATGCAGGAAACTGATTCTCAGTCTCAGGAGCAGGCTACCGCCACCAAGGCCGCATCTGCTCCCGCCAAGTCCCGCACGCTGTGGGGTGACGCTTTTAAGCGTCTTCGCAAGAACAAGCTCGCCGTTATCGGTGTCTGCTGGATCATCATCGTCGTTTTGGTTGCCCTGACCGCAGATCTGTGGGCTAAGCCCTGGCTCGGTTCGCCGACGGCTTCCGACTCGACCACCATGGCCGAGACGTCGCTGTTGGCTCCGTGTGCAGAGCACCCGTTTGGCACCGACGCCCTTGGTCGCGACATTCTCGTCCGCGTTATCTACGGTGCACGCGTTTCGCTGTCCGTCGGCATTATGGCCACCGCGATCTCCACGGTGATCGGTCTGGTCATGGGTGCTCTGGCCGGTTTCTACGGCGGGATCTGGGATACGATCATCATGCGCTGTGCGGACATCTTCCTGGCGTTCCCGTACGTGCTGTTCGTTGTCGCCATGATCGCCGTTATCGGCCGTGGTCTTCAGAACGTCTTTATCGCCATCGGTATTCTCGGCTGGCCTTCGATTGCGCGCGTCTTCCGCTCTGCAATCTTGACGGTCAAAGAAAACGACTATGTTGACGCTGCGCGCGCGATGGGTGCATCTGATGCTCGTATCGTAGTGCGTCACATCTTCCCGAACTCCGTCGCCTCCATCGTGGTCTACGCGACCATGAACATTGGTGGCGCCATTCTGACCGAGTCCGCTCTGTCCTTCCTCGGCATGGGCGTTATTCCGCCTACGCCTTCGTGGGGCTCCATGATTCAGGACGGTCAGCAGTATCTTCTGACTGCTCCCTGGATGATGATCATGCCCGGTCTGGCAATTCTCTCGACGGTGCTCGCCTTCACCCTGCTGGGTGACGGTCTGCGCGACGCCCTCGACGTCAAGATGAAGGACGCATAAGGATGAAGAAGAACAAGAATTATGTGGACCTGAAGGACCAGCCGGTTCCCGAGGGCCAGCATCTGCTCGAGGTCGATGACCTTAAGATGTATTTCCATACCGAGGATGGTGTCGTTCGCGCTGTCGACGGTGTGTCCTACACGCTCGATCGCGGCGAGACCCTGGGTGTCGTCGGTGAGTCCGGCTCCGGTAAGTCCGTGACCGCCATGACCATCATGGGCCTCATCTCGATGCCTCCGGGAAAGATCGAGGGCGGCGACGTTCGCTATCGCGGTCGTTCTATCCTCGAGATGACCGAGGAAGAGATGCAGCACATTCGCGGAAACGACATCGCGATGATCTTCCAGGATCCTATGACCTCCTTGAACCCGGTCTATAAGATCGGCAAGCAGGTGGGCGAGGGCCTTCGTCTGCACCGTGGCTACTCCAAGCAGGAGGCGCTCAAGCGCGCTACCGAGCTTTTGGACCTCGTGGGTATCCCCGAGCCCGAGAAGCGCGTCAATGAGTATCCGCACCAGTTCTCCGGCGGTATGCGTCAGCGTGTCATGATCGCTATGGCTCTTGCCTGCGATCCCGATATCCTGATTGCCGACGAGCCCACGACGGCTCTGGACGTTACCATTCAGGCTCAGATTATCGAGCTCATGCAGGAAATGCAGGAGAAGAACGGCAACGCCATCATCATGATTACCCATGACCTGGGCGTCGTTGCCGATATGGCCGATAAGATCATGGTTATGTACGCCGGCCGTCCCGTCGAGTTCGGTACTGCTGAGGAAATCTTCTACGAGAGTCGCCACCCCTACACCTGGGGCCTTATCCGCTCCATCCCGGAGCAGGCCATCGAAGAGAAGAAGCCGCTTACGCCGATTCACGGCAACCCGCCTTCGCTCATGAACCTGCCTGAGGGCTGCGTGTTCTCGCCTCGTTGTCCCTATGCGACGGACAAGTGCCGCAAGCAGCGCCCCGAGCGCGTTGTCACCGAGTCTGGTCATTACTCTGCGTGCCACTACTCCGGTGACCCCGAGTTCCTCAAGAACGCTCCTGAGACGTCCCGTACGCGCAAGGATTCCAAGAAGGGAGGCGAGGCGTAATGGCAGATACCAACGAGCGTACTCCGCTGCTGAAGGTCGAGCACCTCTCTAAGGAGTTCCCCGCTGAGTCCGGCATGTTCGCCAAGCGCTTCTCCAAGCGTGTTGTCTCTGCAGTAAATGACATTTCGTTCGAGATTTATCCGGGCGAGACCTTTGGTCTGGTTGGTGAGTCTGGTTGCGGTAAGTCCACGACGGGTCGCACCATCATGCGCCTGACCAAGCCGACCGCCGGTAAGGTGTTCTTCCAGGGTAAAGATGTTGCCGAGATGAGCAAGCATGAGATCAAGGACATGCGTCGCGAGATGCAGTTCATCTTCCAGGATCCCTATGCTTCGCTCAATCCCCGTATGACCATCGGCGAGATCGTCTCCGAGCCCATGACCATTCATGGCGTGGGTACCAAGGAGGAGCGTATCGAGCGCGTCCGCGAGCTGCTGGACGTCGTCGGTCTGAATCCCGAGCACATCAACCGTTATCCGCACGAGTTCTCGGGCGGCCAGCGCCAGCGTGTCGGCATCGCCCGCGCGTTCGCTCTGAAGCCCAAGCTGATTATCTGCGACGAGCCTGTCTCTGCACTTGACGTATCCATTCAGGCCCAGGTTCTGAACCTTCTTAAGGAGCTCCAGGACAAGTTCGGTACCGCGTATCTGTTTATCGCACACGACCTGTCCGTCGTGCAGCACATTTCCGATCGCGTTGCCGTTATGTATCTGGGTAAGATGGTTGAGGTTTCGGACTGGAAGACGCTCTACAGCGAGCCTCACCATCCGTACACGCAGTCGCTGCTGTCTGCCGTGCCGGTTCCCGATCCTGATATCCAGAAGACCCGCAAGCGCATCATCCTCGCTGGCGATCCGCCGTCGCCGCTGGATCCGCCGACCGGTTGCCGTTTCCACACTCGCTGCCCGATCGCTCAGGGTATCTGCTCTGAGAAGCTTCCCGAGTTTAAGGAAGTTGCACCTGGTCACTGCTGCGCGTGCCACTTCGCGGAGCCGTTCCCGATCAAGGAATCGCACATCGACTTGTAGCCGGTTGTTATCGTCCGGGCCCGCCCTGAAGTTACTTTTCAGAACGTCCTCGGACATGCAAGAAACCCCCGCTGCGCACTTCGTGCGGCGGGGGTTTCTTGCGTCCTGCGGAGTGT
>CATZIG010000136.1 GCA_958419975.1 uncultured Collinsella sp. | reverse complement strand
GCACAGCGGTGGTGCCGACGGCGATCACACGATGACCCTCGGCTTTCGCCTTATGCACGGCGTCGACAACTTCCTGCGACACGTGGTAGCGCTCGGTGTGCATAACGTGCTGCGTGGGATCGTCCTCCTCCACCAGACGGAAGGTGTCGATGCCCACCTCGAGTTCGACGGCAGCAAACTTGGCGCCCTTGGCCTCGATGGCAGCCATGAGCTCGGGCGTAAAGTGCAGACCCGCCGTGGGAGCGGCAGCCGAGTGCTCCTCCTTCATGGCGTAGACGGTCTGGTACTTCTCGGGATCGCCCTCGTAATCGGTAATGTAGGGCGGCAGCGGCACGTGGCCGGCCGCATGGATGGCCTCGTCGAGCGTGCGCGGCTCGCCGGCAGCATTGCAACCGGCCGGCTCAAAGCGCACCAGACGGCCACCGCGGCTATCGGTGACAAAGTCGATGACCTCGGCCGTCAGCACCACGGGAGCCCCCTCGGGCGCATGGGCGCCACCGGCGCGATACTCAATCTGAGCACCGGGCTTCAGGCGCTTACCCGGCTTGACCAGGCACTCCCAAACATGGCCCAGCGGATCCACATCCTCGCGGCGCTTGAGCAGCAGCGTCTCGACCACACCGCCCGAGCCGGCCTTGCGACCGATCAGGCGGGCCGGCATCACGCGCGTCTTGTTGATGACGAGCACATCGCCCGGCTCGATATAGTCGATGATGTCGCGAAAGATGCGGTGCTCAACGGTGCCGCCATGCTCCAGCGGCGTTCCTGCCTCGGAGCCCTTGCGATCAACCACCAGCAGGCGGCAGGAGTCGCGCGGCTCGGCAGGCGCCTGGGCGATGAGCTCTTCGGGCAGGTTATAGTCAAAATCATCGGTACGCATCTTTGCCTCTTTCACAAAGCGCGTCAGTCGAAAAAATCGACTGACGCGCACATCATTCTCCCCTGTATCCTATCAGCTTGTTGAGAGAAATATAGTATGGAAACAGATTTGCGACTGTTTTCTCAACGCCCCGCTACTTAAGCGTTGCGTACATCACCGCCTTAATCGTATGCATGCGATTCTCCGCTTCTTGGAAAACACGAGACTTATCGGACTCAAAAACCTCGTCCGTGACTTCCATTTCGGTAACTCCAAACTTCTCAGCAATTTCGGCACCAACAGTAGTATTAGTATCGTGGAAGCTCGGAAGGCAGTGGAGGAAAATCGCCTCGGGCTTTGCCATAGACATCACCTCAGCGGTCACACGATACGGCGACATGAGCTTAATGCGGCTTTCCCACAGCTCTGCGGGCTGACCCATGCCAACCCAAACATCCGTGTAAATTACATCGGCATCACGAGCGCCTTCCTCAATATCCTCTGTAATGGTAATCGTCGATCCATGCTCGGCCGCAATACGACTACATTCTGCAAGGAGTTCAGGATCATAGGATGTAGCCCCCTCCGAATTTCCCCCGATTGGGCCGCAAGAACAGTAGTTAATGCCGAGCTTAGCGCAAATGACCATGAGCGAATCAGCGACGTTTCCGGCCGCCTTACCGAAAAATGCAAGTTTCCTGCCCTTAATCTCTCCAAACTCTTCACGCATGGTCAGAATATCGGCAAGCACTTGAGTCGGGTGAAATTCAGTAGTCAGCCCATTCCAAACGGGAACCCCAGCTTTTGCAGCAAGCTCCTCAACCTTCGCCTGTTCAAAGCCGCGGTATTCAATTCCGTCATACATGCGGCCAAGGACGCGAGCCGTGTCCTCAATCGACTCCTTTTTGCCCATCTGAGACGAGCCCGGATCCAAATAAGTTACACCCATGCCAAGGTCAAGTGCACCAACTTCGAAGGCGCAGCGAGTACGCGTGGAAGTCTTCTCAAATAGCAAAACAATATTCTTGCCTTCAAGGTATTTATGCGGAACACCGGCACGCTTCATGCTTTTGAAGTTAGCAGAAAGCTCAAGCAGATACTCAATCTCTTCCGTCGTGTAATCAAGCAGCTTCAGAAAACTGCGCTCAGCGATATTAACACCCATATTCGCCATCTCCCATCACAGTGGATTTGCAACTAAATATCTTCGCGCCAGAAGGGCATGCTCATGCAGCGCGGGCCACCACGACCGCGGGACAGTTCCTCGGAGGGAACGACCAAAAGTTCCAAACCGTTCTTGTAGAGCTCATCATTTGTGACAACATTGCGCTCGTAAACACAGACTTTACCAGGAGCAACGGCAAGAGTGTTCGACCCGTCGTTCCACTGCTCGCGAGATGCCTCAACCATATCGCCGGCACCGCACTCAATAAGCTGCACCTTCTCCACGCCAGTAGCCATTTCAAGAATATGTTCAAGCGTGTCATCAATCTCTTGAACAGCGACCATTCCCTCAGAGTCACCACGAGTCAGACGATAAACACGAAGGGTCTCAAAAATACCGGGATAAACTGTGAACTTATCGAAATCCACCATGGTGCAAACGGTGTCAAGATGCATGTAAGCATAGCCGTTGGGGATTTTAATAGCGTAAACGGTATCGATCTCAGAATTCCCAGATCCCCAGAACAAATTCTTTGCAAGCTCCTCAATCGCAGCCGCCTCAGTTCGCTGGCTAATTCCAATAGCCAAGGTATGAGCGTTAATGTTAAGCACATCACCGCCCTCGATATGCCAGGGATTCTTATGGTCGTACCAAATCGGAGTCCCTGCATAATCGGGATGGTATTTGAAAATCGCTTCGTAGAAGGGCACTTCACGATCTCGCTGTTTCCAATACATATGGTGAAGCAGAACGCCTTTGCCCACGGAAGCAAGAGGATCGCGAGAGAAATATGAACTCGGAAGAGGCTTCAACACCAAATCATCGGGCTTCGCATCCTCATTATCCATCATACTAAGCATAGTCGAAACGCGAGGCAGCTCAAGGTCACGATAACGATACCCCCCCATAGCCTCAAGTACAAACTGATACGAATCTGAAATAGCATCGAGCTTTTCACGAACAGCCTGCTCAAGCATAGGATTGACAATCCCGCTCTCAGCCATAAATGTATCGGTAAACTCAGCGCGAGCCGAGGGGCATGCATCCAGCGCTTCAGCAACGAGTTTCTCCATATAGAGAACCTCAACACCTTCGCTCCTCAGAAGATCCGCAAAGGCATCATGCTCCTTTTGAGCCACATCAAGATAGAAACAGTCGTGAATCCAGACATCCTCGAACTCTTCTGCCTTTACGTTCACAAGGTCACGACCGGGGCGGTGAAGCACAACTTTCTTGAGCTTACCAATCTCGCTGTGTACATTCAGTCCTTTAGACATTCCTGTTACTCCATTTCAGCCATGAAACCTACAGGGCAATAAGTCCCGAGATTGCTACGAATACGATATTGATGAGCGACACGACCAAGAAGAATTTCCAAACGGTCTTCCACCACTGGCCAAGCTTGATCTTGCACACGCCCAAACCCGCTACAAGAATGGCGCTAGTAGGACAGATCAAAGACATCGTCGCGCTACCCATGGAGAGAGCCCACACGGCGGCCTCGGGATTAAGGCCCATGAGTTCGGTCAAAGGTCCAAAAATGGGAGCGGTCAGCGCTGCAAGGCCAGATGAGCTGGGAACCAGAATCGCCAGGAGGTTCTCAACCGCATAAAGAAGCGTAGTAAAGAGAACCGCCGGGATGCCGCCCAGACCAGTGGCGAGCGCATTGAGGATGGTATCGATGATCATGCCGTCAGAGGCAATGACAAGGATGCCACGCGCAAGTCCAACGACAATTGCCGAGAAAGCAAAGTCAGCGATACCCGCAACAAATTCCTGAGCGATGACGTCCTGACTAAAGCCCGCAATAACACCAGCCAACAGGCCCATGGCCAAAAAGACCGCAGAAATCTCGTTCATATACCAGCCCTGGGTCACAAGTCCCCAGATGATAAGGCACATACCAGCGATAAATACCGCAAGCACGCCTTTTTGACGACCCGTAAATTCCGCGTCAAGGGCAGATTCATCGGCAGCGAACTCGACTTTCTTGGCGATATCATCCTCAAATGTGATCGATGACTCAGGGTTCTTCTTTACCCTTCGTGCATAGAGGACAACCCAAGTAATTGCAACGGCAGTCAAAACAACCCAGGCAATCATACGCAGCCACAGCTGGGGGTTGCCCTGAATACCAAGAATACCTTGCGCAATGAGAACATTAAACGGATTAATCGTTGAGGCGATGTAACCCGTGCGCGCTCCAACGAACACGACCATGAACGCCGTCATCGAGTCGAAGCCCATAGCCATCATAATTGGCATGAAGATCGCAAAGAACGGGAGAGTTTCTTCCGCCATGCCAAAGCTCGTTCCGCCCAATGCAAAGAGAACCATCGCAATAGGAATAATTAGAATGTCTTTGTTCTTAAAGCGGCGAACGACACGACCCATTCCGCTCGTGATAGCGCCCGTTTTAGTAATAACCTGAAACGAACCGCCCACAATCAAGATGAATGCAACGACCTCAATTGCCTCTTGTATACCGCGCGTTGGAGCCTGAAGAACATCGAAGACGCCTTGTCTGAGATCTACTTCATCCCCGGTTTCCTCGTCAATATATGTCTTTTCACTCTGCTCATACGTACCTGCGACAGTGACTTCACGACCGTTCACCTCCTGACGCTGATAGGACCCAGAGGGAACAATCCACGTGAGAACAGCGAAGATGACCATAAGTGCAAAGATGATCGCATATACGTGCGGGACCTTGAACTGCTTGATGCCTTTCGAACTTTCCGCTGCCATATCTCCTCCTTCATTCCTTTTCCCATCTATCCAGCTGGCACCATAAATGTATGAGGTTGCTCAGCGGTGGTCGGCCAACCATCGCCATCGTGTCGCTTTTCACCTATGAACGGCAGCTAAAGTGACGTTATTAATCAATCTGATATTTAAAATTGATGTTATTTATCAATTACATACGTCTTTTAACTTTTCCGCAACACAACAAGGAACCTGCCTTAGCCTTATATAAAAACCAGCAGGACAGGAGACAGACATGCAAGGCGTACACATAACAAATGAAATCGGTCATTTAAAAGCCGTACTTGTCCATCGACCAGGAACTGAAACACAAAACTACCCTGATGCCGACTTCAGCCAAGTTTTCTCCCTGCGAAAATGGAGCGGTCGTTTTGACCTCGACAAAGCAATATATGAGCACGATTCCATGGTTCAATTGCTTGAGAAGCATGGCGTAGAAACCATTGAAATTAGGGACCTTCTCGAAGACTCACTTGAAACTGAGCCCCAATCACTTAAATGTTTTATTGATGACTACCTCCGTTGCAGTGGGGCAACAGGCAGAGAGTTCCTCGAGACAATAACCCAGCTGTTTGAGAACGCTAAGAACACCCAGGAATTGGTGAATATAGTACTTAACGGCATTCGCTTTGGAGACACTGAGCTATGTTCAAACCAGTCGGAAACACTACGGGCGCTCGTGCACGAGCAATTTGACCCCGCCTC
>CATZIG010000135.1 GCA_958419975.1 uncultured Collinsella sp. | reverse complement strand
CCTCTCGATGGGCGACGCGAGCCATGGCCAGGTACATACCGACCTCGGAGCACTCGCCCTCAAAGTTGGCGCGCAGGTCGGCAACGATGTCCTCGGAGACGCCCTCCATCTTGGCGACGCCCACGACGTGCTCGGCAGCCCACTCGAGCTGGCCCTCCTCCTGCTTCAGGAAACGAGAACCGGGAACGCCGCACTGGGGGCACTTAAAATCCTCGGGCAGCTGGTCGCCGTCGAACTCTTCCACATAACCGCAAACGGGGCAAACAAACTTCATGATTCGATCCTTTCGATCGATGGCGATTGTGCGCTCGTCCGGTCCCGTAAGGGCCCTCTCCGGACGTGCGTCTTGACGAGTTCTATTATCCATAAATGCAACCAAATGTGAAGCCTATTAGGAATGATTTTTAATAAAACAATTTTGAGATATGAAGATGTTGATTGATTAACGATTGGCAGGCCGTCTGTGACCTCCGGTGAGTACAATCGGTCGAGCAAATGTTGACCCATCAACAAATAAAGGAGTTTCCTTTATGCATCTAGCCTGTCGTGCCTGGTGCCGAACATATCAGACGGTTTTTCGCATTGCATTGCCGATCCTGCCCTATACCGAGCCGCGCATTTTGGAGCATGCCGAGGATGTGCCCGCGGTGCTTCAAAAGCGCTCGATCCAGAAGATCCTTATCGTGACAGACCCTGGTATTGCACGTTTGGGGCTCACGGCATCACTCGAGCGTGCGCTTACGGCTCAGGGGATTGGCGTTACGGTCTATGCCGAAACGCGTGCGAACCCCACGGTCTCAAACGTGGAGGAAGCGGCGGCGCTGTATCGAGAGAGCGCCTGCCAGGCCATTATCGGCTTTGGCGGAGGATCAGCCATGGACTGCGCCAAGGGTGTGGGGGCGCGCATTGCGCAGCCAAACAAGCCCATCAACAAGATGCGTGGCCTGTTGCGTGTCCACCGTCTCCTGCCGCTGCTTATTGCGGTTCCCACTACCGCCGGTACGGGAAGCGAAGTCACGCTCGCGGCGGTTATCACCGATAATGAGACGCACTATAAATACCCCATTAACGACTTTGTGCTCATCCCGCGTTTTGCGGTGCACGACCCCGAGTTTACGCGCGGGTTGCCGGCGTCCACCACGGGGCAGACGGGTATGGATGCCCTGACGCATGCTGTCGAGGCCTTTATCGGCCGTAGCACCACGCCCTACACGCGCAAGATGGCGCGTCAGGCGGTCCAGGTCATCCACGACAATTTGCTCGAGGCCTATGAGCATGGCCACAACATGCGTGCGCGTCGCAATATGCTTTCGGCGGCGTATAAGGCGGGTGTTGCCTTTACGCGCTCCTATGTTGGATACGTTCATGCCATCGCACACAGCTTGGGCGGGCGTTACGGGATTCCGCACGGCTTGGCCAACGCCATCATCCTGCCGCATATGCTTCGCGCCTATGGCGAAGCTGCTGTTCCCAAGCTCGCCGATCTCGCCCGCATGGCCGGTATCGCGCCGGCTACCGCGCAGGACAGTCTTGCGGCCGAGGCCTTTATCGATTGGGTCGACCGCATGAACGAGGCCCTGGGAATCCCCAAATATATCTCGGGTATTCGCCGCTCCGATATTCCGCAAATGGCGGCCCATGCCGATGCCGAGGCCAATCCGCTGTATCCCGTTCCGCTTTTGATGGACCGCCTGGAGCTCGAGCATATGTACGAAGTTGTTGCAGGTGGTATGTTTGAGGACGAGAACTAGGAGGGCCCATGAATACCGAGGAAATCGCGCGCATTGTCGGCGAGCAGCGCGCCTATTTTAAGACGCACGCCACGTTTGATGTCGATGCTCGCCGCCGCGCACTGGTGCGCCTGCGCGATGCGGTTCGTGCGCACGAGGGCGATATCGCCCATGCGCTCAAGACCGATCTGGGTAAGTCACATGACGAGGCGTATATGTGCGAGATCGGCACGTCGCTTTCCGAGATTCGTCATCAGATTGCGCATGTGGCTCGATGGAGTCGTCCACGCCTGCGTCCGTGTGACCTCGCTAATGCTATTAGTGTGTGCAAAACGCAAGCCGTGCCCTATGGCGTCACGCTCATCATGGCGCCCTGGAACTATCCGTTTTTACTGACGCTCGAGCCGCTCGCCGGCGCGCTCGCTGCAGGCAACACCGTGGTCATCAAGCCGAGTGCCTATGCGCCGGCTTCGAGCGCGGTGCTCAGGCAGATTTGCGAGGAAGCATTTGATCCGCGCCTGGTGACGGTCGTCGAAGGCGGGCGTGCCGAGAACGAAGCGTTGCTCGATGAATGCTGGGACAAGATCTTCTTTACCGGTAGTGTTCCGGTCGGCAAGCTCGTCATGGAGCGCGCGAGCAAAAACCTCACGCCCGTGACGCTTGAGCTGGGCGGAAAGAGTCCCTGCATCGTGGATGCGACGGCAAACTTGAAGGTCGCGGCACGACGTATCGCCTTTGGTAAATGGCTCAACGTGGGGCAGACCTGCGTGGCGCCCGACTACCTGCTGGTCGATACGCGCGTGCACGATGAGCTGTTGGGCCTCATCAAGGAGGAGGTCCGTCGCATGTTTGGCGAGCACCCGCTCGACAACGAGGACTACGGTCATATTGTCAACGCCAAGCATTTCGCGCGCGTACGCGGGCTGATCGACCCCGATAAGGTTGTGCTGGGAGGAACGGCGCGCGAGTCGTCGCTCAAGATTGAGCCGACGATCCTAGACGGCGTGGCGCCTGAGGACGCCGTGATGCAGGAGGAGATTTTCGGCCCCATCTTGCCGGTGCTGACGTTTGAGAGCCTAGACGAGGCCGAGACGTTTATTACGGATCGTCCGACGCCGCTGGCCCTGTATATCTTTAGCCGGGACCGTGCGGTTCAGCAGCGCTTTGTGCGCTACGTGCCCTTTGGCGGCGGCTGCGTCAACGACACGATCATGCATTTGGCCACGAGCCATATGGGCTTTGGTGGCATGGGCGCGAGCGGTATGGGTCAGTACCATGGCCGCGAGAGCTTCGATACGTTTAGCCACAAGAAGAGCATCGTGAACAAGGCAACCTGGCTGGACGTGCCGTTTCGGTATGCGCCCTACGCAAGCTGGAAGCACAAATTCGTGCGCATGTTTGTGCATTAGGAAATGGCGGGTAATACGAACAAGTGTTCCTATTACCCGCCATTTACGTTAGACTACTGCTATGGGGTACGGATGGGCCAACTCCCTTTAGAAGGGAATTGGTATGAACGTAAGCGATGTTATTTCGTTACTGGCGTTGTTAATCGCGGCTATCGAACTCGGCCTGTTTATCGGCCGAATGAAATAGCCGCCCCCGCGTAAGCGAAGACGGCCACTTCTCACGATGAAAACGTGTATCGGAGTTGGCAAGACCCGCGGCAACGGGTGCCATCCGCGCTCCTATCTTATCTGCAAGCGTTCCGTCGCGCAAGCGTTGCGGCAACTGGGTGAAAGGCGCGAGCGGGTGAATTCGTGTCCGCACGGGCCCGTAAACTTCTCAGTAAGGTTAAGCGCCGGTTTATCCGGCCGTTAGAGGAGTTGCCATGTACGAGCCTTCACGTGTTCTTTTGTCGTTTCATATTGCAGGATTTCAATATGCCGACGGCGCTTTGGTCCTAGGCGATCTTAAAGCGGGCGATAAACTGACGCTGTGCGCCGAGCGCGATAATCCCCATGATCCCGAGGCGGTTGCAATCTACTATGGCAAGACCAAACTTGGCCATGTTCCGGGAAACGAGGTCGGCCCGCTGTCCTTGATGATGTATTACGGCCATGAGGACGTATTTGAGGCCCGCGTGCAGCAGGTCGCTCCCGAGCGCAGCCCGTGGCATCAGGTGCGCGTTGGCCTCTACGTGGTGGATGCCCGCTAGTCGGCAATGGAGGCGGCCATGTTTGATGACGACGACCAGTTCGATCTGACAGACGATCCGTTTGAGTGGGATCTGCTACTCGACGACGATGAGTTGGAGCAGGATCGTAAGAAACGGCAGGACAAGAAAACTCAGAGTGACGCTTCGAAAAAGCAAGACAAACGCCGCCGCGGACTGTTCGGCGGGCTCTTTGGATAACCGCCGCATCGCTGCGTCTGTATACTTAGCACGTGTTAGACGCGTTGCGAAATGAGGACACAGACGATGATGTGGTTTACCGCCGACTTGCACCTGGGCGATACGAATATCTTGCACGACATGGACCGGCCGTTTGGCTCGGTCGAGGAGATGAACCGCAAGGTCATCGATGCCATCAATGAGTGCGTGGCTGCGGATGACCGTCTCTACATCCTGGGAGACTTTACCTATCGTTTGCCCTTGGCGGAGGCGGTGCGCCTGCGCGAGCGTATCGAATGCAAGAATGTGACGCTCATCCGCGGTAACCATGACGGCGACTGGGAAGATTCCGACGTACCGCAGATTTGGGAAGACGTGCGCGATTACCTGGAGATTGCTCCCGGCTATGCCAAGGGCCATCGTCTGGTTATGAGCCACTACCCCATGCTCAGCTGGAATGGCAAGGCGCGTGGTGCCATCATGCTGCACGGACATATCCACAGCAGGGGAGACCGCACCAACGCACGCAACCGCGATCGCGAGCGCCCTATCTTTCGCTACGATGTCGGTCTCGATGCCAACGAGTACAAGCCCGTAAGCCGGGATCAAATCCTGGGCTTCTTTGGACTGTAATGCTCGAACCACCACAAAGGGGACAGGCACCTTTGTGGTGGTTCTGGCACCGTTGCCATTATGGCGGCGGCGCCTTTTTTGTCCGTGCGGCGCGGTAGAGTGTAGGCGGTTGAAATTTGCGTCCATCGAGGAGCTGCCATGAATGAGATCAAGTGCCCGCATTGTGGCGAAGTTTTTAAGGTCGATGCGTCTGGCTATGCGGATATCGTCAAGCAAGTACGCGATGCCGAGTTTTCGCGCGATCTGGATGAGCGTGTGAAGGCAGTCCAGCGCGAGGGCGAGCAGGCGCTGGAGCTTGAGCGTTCGCGTTCGGCGTCTGCCCTGCAGGAGGTGGAGTCTCGGCGCAACGCTCAGCTTGTCGAGCAGAAGAACACCGCGGAGCAGAAGCTGGCACAAGAGATTGCCAAGCGCGATGCCGAGCTTGCCGAGCTGCGCGCCAAGCTCGAGGGCGCTGCCACGGAGCGCGAGAGTGCAAGCCAGCGCGCGGCGGTTGAGGCCCGTGCGGATGCGCAGAAGGAAAACGCAGAGCTCCAGCGTGAGATTGACAACCTGCGCGCGCAGCTGGGACGCAAGGATGACGAAGCCAAACTTGCCGAGTCGGCGGCGCGCAACGCTGCTCAAAACGATCTGTCCGCCCGCGACGCTCAGATTGCTGAGCTACAGGCAAAGCTCTCCGCTGCGGACAAGGCCCAGGAGATGGCGCTTGCCGCTGCCGCGGCAGAGTCGCAGCGTGAGCTCGATGCCGCTCGCAGCGAGGCCGAGCGCGCGCTTGCTGACTATCGCGCGAAGGTACAAGAGAAGTTTTCCGCCGCAAAGGCTCAGTCCGAGCAAGAGG
>CATZIG010000134.1 GCA_958419975.1 uncultured Collinsella sp. | reverse complement strand
GACAAGATCTGGGAGCTCAAAGACGGTGGTATTTCCGAATTCTGGGGTGACTACTCCGACTATCTGCGACAGAAAGAAGAAGAGCGCAAAGTTCAGGCGGCTCGATACGAAGAGGCGATGCGCGAGCGCGAGCGCCTTGAAGCCGCCATCGAAAAACAACGGAAAAAAGCACGGCAGGTCGACGCCAAGCAGAAGGGCGCAAAGAAAAGCAACGAGAATGCAGGTCGATTGGGACATCAGAAAGCAACCGGCACCAAACAGAAGAGGATGTACCAGGCGGCTAAGAACATGGAGAAGCGCCTCGAAGCGCTCGAAGGGATTGAGGCCCCTGACAGCATTCGCACCGTGCGGTTCCGCCAGAGCAAGGCCCTGGAACTGCATAGTAAATTTCCCATCTCGGCAGACGATTTCAACTTGAGCTTCGGCAACTGCATGCTCTATGACCACGCGAAATTCGAGATACCGCTCGGTGCCAAAGTGGCCATCACCGGTGGCAACGGTACAGGAAAGACCAGCCTGCTGAAGGCAATCGCTCGACGCGCCGACGGTATCAACATCTCTCCCAAGGCAGAGATCGGTTACTTCGAGCAAACAGGCTACAAGTTCGACGCCCGTCAGTCTGCGATCTCGTTCATGCAGGATGGTTGCGAGTACAGCATGACCGAAATCCGAAGCATCCTCGCCTCTATGGGAATCGGACCGCGTGACCTGGCAAAGGACGTTGGCGTTCTCTCGGGAGGCGAAGTCATCAAGCTGCTGCTCGCGAAGATGCTGCTGGGCAGATACAACATCTTGCTCATGGACGAGCCTGGAAATTACCTGGACATCAAGAGCGCCGAAGCCCTCGAGCAGATGATGAGCGCCTATGCCGGAACGATAGTGTTCGTCTCCCACGATAAGAGGCTGGTCGAGAACGTCGCAGACATTATTTACGAAATAAAGGACACCAAGCTAGTCAAAATCTTTCAGCGCGAATAACCCTAAATGAGCAAGAAATAATCCCCGAACGGAGACAAGGGAGTAAAACGGCAAAGAAAGAGCCTCCGTCCCAACGCAGGGAACGGAGGCTCTTTAATCGCTTTTACTCATCTCCGTCGCTGGTGGCTTTGCCATGACTCTCGTACGAAACGAAACTCAGCGGCACAGTGCGGCACTCAAAAATGCAGGTCAGAACCCTATCAGCCTACTCCCACTCGATGGTCGCGGGCGGCTTGGACGTGATGTCGTAGCACACGCGGTTGGCGCCGGGAACCTCGGCAACGATGCGGCCGGAAATGCGGGCCAGCACGTCGTAGGGCAGCTTGGCCCAGTCGGCGGTCATGGCATCGCTGGACTCGACGGCACGCAGGATGATCGGGCGCTGATAAGTGCGCTCGTCGCCCATAACGCCGACGGACTTAATGTCGGGCAGGACCGCGAAATACTGCCAGCAGCTGTGCTCGGAGTTGCGCTCGCCGGTCTGCTCAAACAGACGCTGGTTGTAAGCATCCAGCTCCTCGCGCACGATAGCGTCGGCGTTCTTGAGGATCTCGAGCTTCTCCTTGTCGACCGCGCCGATGATGCGGATGGCCAGGCCCGGGCCCGGGAAAGGCTGACGGAACACGATGTGACTCGGCAGGCCAAGCGCCAGACCAAGCGCGCGAACCTCGTCCTTAAAGAAGTGGTCGAGAGGCTCGATAAGGTCGAAGTGCACGCCCTCGGGGAACGGGATCAGGTTGTGATGGCTCTTGATGGTGGCTGTCTTGCCGCCCGTCTTGCGAGCGCCGGACTCGATGATGTCGGGGTAGATGGTGCCCTGAGCCAGGTACTTGACCGGCTTGCCATCGGTCTCGAGCTGCTGCGCCACGGCGAAGAACTCTTTCCAGAACTGCGTACCGATGATGCGACGCTTCTCCTCGGGCTCGGTCACACCGGCCAGAAGCTCGGCATAGCGGTCCTCGGCGTGGACGTGGATAAAGTCGACGTCAAACTGCTTGGTGAAGACCTCCTCCACCTGCTCGGGCTCGCCCTTGCGCAGCAGGCCGTGGTTGATGAACACGCAGGTCATCTGCTTGCCCACGGCGCGGGCGCCCAGCGCAGCCACGACGGAGGAGTCAACGCCGCCGGACAGGGCCAGAATCACGCGGTCGTCGCCAACCTTCTCGCGGAACTCGGCCGTCATGGTCTCGACCAGGTTGTCCATGCTCCAGTTTGGCTCCAGGCCGCAGATCTCAAACAGGAAGTTGCTCAGCAGCTGCTGACCGTACTCGGAGTGCTTGACTTCGGGGTGGAACTGCGTGGTGAAGATTTTGCGCTCGGGGCACTCCATGGCAGCAACCGGGCACACGTCGGTGCTGGCGGTAACGGTAAAGCCCTCGGGCACCTCGGAGACGGCATCGCGATGGCTCATCCACACGGTCTGCTCCATGGGCGTGGAGTTAAAGAGCTTGGCGCCGGCCGTGCGCGTGATGGTGGCGCGGCCGTACTCGCCCACCTCGGAGTGGCCGACCTTGCCGCCGAGCGTCACGGCCGTAATCTGATGGCCGTAGCAAAAGCCCAGGACGGGAAGGCCCAGGTCAAAGATGGCGGGGTCGATGGACGGAGCGTCCTCGGCGTACACGGACGCCGGACCGCCAGAAAGGATGAGCGCAGAGGCGTTCATCTCGCGAATCTCGTCGGCCGAGATGTCGCAGGGGACAATCTCGGAATACACGTTGAGGTCGCGGACGCGACGGGCAATGAGCTGACCGTACTGCGCACCAAAGTCGAGTACGAGGACCTTTGCGGAAGCATTTTGATCCATGGTATCCCCCTCTTGTTGGCGGGGAGCCGGTGCCCGCCCGCGTGAATGAACGAAAATAGCGTTCATAGTGTACACGTTATATGGGGTTTCTCGTCCCTCGCAGCCATCAGCGCACGGCAAACGCACGACCTGGGCCCTATTTGACGGCAATTGAAGTGTTACCAAACGTTACAGATGATGTAATACGTTTGAACTTTGGACGCCCTGTGCCACAATACTGCCGAACGACTCCGCCTCTGCGGCGGCAAATACGATAGGAATACCAGCATGAAGCGCATCCTTCTCATCGCCACGGGCGGCACCATCGCATCGACCGAGGACGGCAACGGCCTCTCCCCCGCCCTGACCGGTGAGGAGCTCGCCCAGAGCGTCCCCGAGATCTCGGGCCTCTGCGAGCTCGACGTGGTACAGCCCATGAACATCGACAGCACCAATATGCGTCCCAGTGACTGGATGCGTATCCGCGACGTCATCGTCGAAGGCTATGCCGACCACGACGGCTTCGTGATTCTGCACGGCACCGACACCATGAGCTATACCGCGGCAGCACTTTCCTATCTGATTCAGGACAGCCCCAAGCCCATCGTACTCACCGGCTCGCAAAAGCCCATGGGCAACCCTTTTACTGATGCCAAACTCAACCTGTACCAGAGCCTGCTCTATGCGCTCGACGAGCACTCGCACGATGTGTCGATTGTGTTTGGTGGCGTCGCCATTGCCGGCACGCGCGCCCGCAAGCAGCGCACCATGAGCTTTAACGCGTTCATTAGCGTCAACTATCCGCCCATTGCCTACATCCGCAACGACCGCATCGTGCGCAACGGGCTCCACGGCACTCATCAGGGCGAAAACCCGGTGCGTTTCTACGACAGCATCGACCCGCGCGTGTTTGTCCTTAAGCTTACGCCCGGCGTAAACCCGGGCATCCTCGACGCCCTTGCCGATAGCTACGACGCCGTGATTCTGGAGACCTTTGGCATTGGCGGCATCCCCGAGTTTGGTGAGTCGGGCGAGTCGTTCCAAGAGGCAATTTTCCGCTGGGTCGATTCGGGCCGCACCGTCGTTATGACCACGCAGGTCCCCGAAGAGGGCCTCGATCTGGGCGTTTATGAGGTCGGCCGCGCTTACGCCGATCATCCGGGCATTCTGCGCGGCGATGACATGACCACCGAGACGCTCGTGGCCAAGACCATGTGGGCACTCGGCCAGTCACGCGATGCCGCCGAAATCCAGCGCCTGTTCTACAGCCAAGTCAACCACGACCGTATCCCGATGGCGTAATTCAGTTGTCGGCGGGTATCCCCTATTCGATACCCTCGAGAAGCTCTGACACCGTCATGCCGAGTGCGGGCGCGATCTTAAATAGAACCTTGAGCGTGAAATTTGCCGTCCCGTCTTCGATTCGGTCGAGATAGGGTCGGCTGATTCCTGTCGCCACACAAAAATCGACCTTGGAGATACCAAGGTCCCTGCGTGTCTCTTCGACCCGCCTGCCAAGAATCTGTTTCGCACGTTCGTCCATGCAGACGAGTTTGAAATGGGGCCGAACATAAACGTAAACTATAGTTTACGTTTTGCCGAATACACAGGAGTTTTCTATGTCGGGTTCTTCGGTCCGCATGTACCGAGCCACGCTTCGCACAAACAGCGCACCGCCCAAGCTCGTCGTCGTTGAAGCAGAATGCCTTTCGCCCGATGAGCGCACAGCATTTGCATTGCTATCAAGTCGCGTCGTCGCCGTTCTGGTCCCTTGCCCGGCGCAAGGTGAACTTGCCATTCAATGCCAAACGCACGGCTGCTCGCTCAATCAGGCTGCCGTAATCGCAACCAGCCAACGCGGCCTGCCGCTCCTTTTAGAAGCCGGCATAGCACTCGCCCTTCGCGGCGCCGGATACGAAAACGAGGCCGCCGCCGATGTAGTCTTTCAACCACGATCGAGCGGCGGCCTCGCAGCAGCCATTGAATATATGTGCAGGCTCGTTGCCTAAAAGGACAAGCTAGAAACCAAAGCCAAAGCCCGTTCCGGTAATCGCCGAGTACATAAAGTAAACGTTGATCACGTTGAGGAACACACCCGTGATGCAACCGTTGCGCAGGTAGCGCTCGCACACGATGCGCGCCATGGCGGCGGAGTCATCATTGTTCTTGGCCTGGCGTCCCGCCGTAAAGTACGTTGCCACGCTCAGCAGCAAATTGAGCACCGGAAGCGCCAGCAGCTCGTAGCTCTTGCCCCAGCGCGTCACCTCGCCGGCTGCGTTAAACTTCGTTGCCACCTCGGGGCCAATGTTGGGGATTACAAACGCTGCGACCACCAGCGGAATCACCGCAAGCACGAGCAGCGCAATACCCATGTAGCCGGCTTTTTTGCCATATTTAAACATGTGCGTCGTCCTTACACGTTAAAGCGGAAGTGCACGACGTCGCCATCGGCCATGACATAGTCCTTGCCCTCAATACGCAGCTTGCCAGCGGCCTTGGCGCCCTGCTCACCGCCGAGCTCGATGTAGTCGTCATAGCCAATGACCTCGGCCTTAATAAAGCCGCGCTCAAAGTCGGTGTGGATGACACCGGCAGCCTGCGGAGCGGTCGCACCCTGACGCACCGTCCAGGCCTTGACCTCCATCTCGCCAGCCGTAAAGAACGACTGCAGGCCAAGCAGCTTGTAGGCTGCCTGCGCGAGCACGTCCAGACCGGGCTGCTCCAGGCCCAGGCTCTCCAGGTAGTCGGCGGCGTCCTCGGGATCGAGCTCGGAAAGCTCGGCCTCGATCTTG